>MEOQ01000029.1 GCA_001769275.1 Bacteroidetes bacterium GWF2_43_63
TTATTAACATATTTTGTTGATAACTGTCTGAAATTAAAAATCCAAAAAATGATTTAATCGTTTTCAGTGTTTCGAACACTCATGATTGCAAATCCGCGCCGGGTTTTTTTTACCAAGAACTGGCGCGGATTTGAATTCGTGACAGGGATTATTTTTTTATCTTTGCTATGCAATGCCCAACAAAATCACTTTTCTCGGAACCGGCACTTCTACTGGCGTCCCCGTGCTCACGTGCGAGTGCGAAGTGTGTTGTTCGGAAAACCCTCGCGACAAAAGATTGCGCACGGCTGCTTATGTTGAATACAACGGATTAAGGCTCATCATTGACTGCGGGCCAGATTTCCGGCAGCAGTTGCTGAACAACAACATTCGCGATTTTGATGCTGTACTGATTACCCATGGACACCGCGATCACATTGCCGGGCTCGACGACATCAGAGCATTCAATTACATCCGTGGAAAAACGATTGACATTTATGCCGATGCGGCCACCATTGAATCAATCAAAACAGAGTTTCCGTATATCTTCAATCCCGGCGACTATCTGGGTGCTCCAAAAATCAATCTGACAGTGGTCGATAATTCTCCTTTTGAGATTAACGGCCAGGTAATTATTCCAATTCCTGTTATCCATGGGGAGACTCCGATTCTTGGATTCAGACTGGGAAATATGGTCTATGTGACCGATGCCAGTTGTATTTCCGATGCTTCCATGAATATCATGAAAGGGGCTGACATCCTTGTTTTGAATGCCCTCCGGAAGAAAAAACACGCAACTCATTTTTCGCTCGATGAAGCGCTGGAGCATGCCGCAAAACTGGATGCAAAGTCGGTTTACCTGACCCATATTAGCCATTTCCTGGGGTTGCATCAGGATGTTCAGCGGATATTGCCAGACAATATTTTTTTGGCATACGATGGATTAACTGTTGATTGTTGACAGATTGTCTTTTACCTTACAGAATTGACATTATTTTCTATTACTTTTGCAAAAAATTCAGAAATATGAAGAAACTATTACTCCCTTTGTTTGTAATTATTTTAGCGCTCACAGGTTGCTATTACGAGGAAGGTCCAATCATCAGTTTGCGCACACCGGAAAGCCGTCTTGTGAACAAATGGAAATATGAGAAATTCACCTTAAACGGTCAGGACCAGATGCACAATTATCAAAGCAGCTGGGTTGAATTTAAAAAAGACAAAACGGCCATGTTTTACGAAGACACGGCTTATTCGTATACAGCTGCCTGGGAATTCTCGGATGATTTCAAAACACTGTACCTGAACTGCACAGACGACACTTTTAATACATGGGAAATCGATTACAATATTCTGAAATTGCGCGACAAGGAACTGTGGATGGAAAGCGATTTGGGATCATTAACCATGTATCTTGAGCTTGTTGCTTACTAAAAAACCAAACCTAAAACCTATATGAAACATTTCGCATCTGTTATGGCAATGGCTTTCATTGCTTTCGTCCTGTTCTCCTGCGGGGGGAAAGAAAGCAAAACCAATGATTCTACCGACAGCACTAAAACAGAAGAACAAGTAGCAGGCAATCCTGACCAGATTTATGGTGTCGAAAAAGGAATGATTGAATACAAAATGGTCACCATGGGAATGCCCACGACTATGACCATGTACTGGGATAATTTCGGGAAGAAATCATACACCGAAAGTGCGATGGAAATGATGGGCGTTACAACGACCAGTTTTATGCTGAACGACGGAGAGTATGTTTACAGCTGGGATGGCACCACCAAACAAGGCACCAAAGTGAAGGCTGTTAAGTCAGACAATCTGAATTATAACGACGTTTCAACTGAAATGATGGATAAATATCACATGACCAAAGAAGCCGGTCAGGAAATTCAGGGCAAAATGTGTGATGTTTATAAAATGGAATTCGAAGGAACCAAATCTAAGACATGGGTTTGGAAAGGCATTGCTATCAAATCCGAGACAACAGCCATGGGAATGACCATCACTACCGAAATGACTAAGCTTGAAGAAGGTGCCAGCGCTCCTGAAGGAGCATTTGAAGCCCCAAAAGGGGTTACATTCAAAGAAGCTACAGCTCCTGCCAAATAAGGATATTGCTTACTGCAAAGCTGCCTTTTGGCAGCTTTTTTTATGTCATTTTGGCGCATTTTAATAACTTTCAGATCTAAAACGTGACCGTTTTACACGAATTAGTGACAGGAACTCATTTGGTATCAAAGTTGACATGCCGCGATCGTTAAAAATTGAAAAATGGGAAAAATAATAGGAATTGACTTAGGAACCACAAATTCATGTGTGGCAGTAATGGAAGGCAGTGAGCCGATTGTAATCGCCAACAGCGAAGGAAAGCGCACAACACCAAGTATGGTGGCATTTACCGACAATGGCGAGCGAAAAGTAGGTGACCCGGCTAAACGTCAGGCCATCACAAATCCGACACGCACAGTATATTCAATAAAACGATTCATGGGTGAAACCTATGACCGCGTAAGCAAGGAAATTTCGCGCGTACCTTATAAAGTTGAGCGTGGGCCGAATAATACTCCCCGCGTTTTGATTGATGATCGCCAATACACGCCGCAGGAAATCTCAGCCATGATTCTGCAGAAGATGAAAAAAACGGCTGAAGATTATTTGGGTACTGAAGTAACCGAAGCTGTTATCACTGTTCCGGCATACTTCAACGATTCACAGCGCCAGGCAACAAAAGAAGCCGGAGAAATTGCCGGACTTACGGTGCGTCGTATCATTAACGAACCGACCGCTGCTGCTCTGGCCTATGGGTTAGACAAGAAAAACAGAGATATCAAAATCGCTGTCTACGACCTTGGTGGTGGCACATTCGATATTTCAATACTTGAATTGGGCGAAGGCGTTTTTGAAGTAAAATCAACCAACGGCGACACTCATCTTGGTGGTGACGACTTTGATCATCGCATTATTGAGTGGCTGGCTGCAGAGTTCAAAAAAGATGAAGGTCTTGACCTTCGCCAGGATCCGATGGCGCTTCAGCGTCTGAAAGAAGCTGCTGAAAGAGCAAAGATCGAACTCTCCTCGAGTCCTCAGACTGAAATCAATCTCCCATATATTATGCCTGTGGATGGTGTTCCAAAACACCTTGTAAAAACACTTACCCGCGCAAAATTCGAGCAACTGATCGATGACCTGGTAAAAGCTACCATCGAACCATGTCGCAAAGCACTGGCCGATGCAAATATGAAAAATACCGACATCGACGAAGTAATTCTTGTTGGTGGATCCACGCGTATTCCGGTTATTCAGCAGGTAGTTGAAGAATTTTTCGGAAAGAAACCTTCAAAAGGTGTGAACCCGGATGAGGTTGTGGCAGTAGGTGCTGGTATCCAGGGCGCTGTGCTTACCGGAGAAGTTAAAGATGTTCTCTTGCTTGATGTTACTCCGCTTTCTTTGGGAATTGAAACTTTAGGTGGTGTAATGACCAAACTGATTGAGTCCAATACAACAATTCCGTCTAAAAAAGCTGAGACTTTTTCCACCGCTGCTGACAATCAGACTTCGGTTGAAATTCACATCATTCAGGGCGAGCGTCCGATGGCCAATCAAAATAAGAGTATCGGACGTTTCCACCTCGATGGATTACCTCCCGCACCGCGTGGAATCCCGCAAATTGAAGTAACCTTCGACATCGATGCCAATGGAATTCTGAATGTTTCAGCCAAAGATAAAGCTACCGGCAAAACACAGCAGATTCGTATTGAAGCCAGCAGTGGTCTGACCGATGACGAAATTAAAAAAATGAAAGCCGAAGCTGAAGCCAACGCTGACGCTGATAAAAAAGAACGCGAGCGCATTGATAAAATCAATCAGGCCGACAGCATGGTTTTCAATACCGAAAAACAGCTGAAGGAATATGGAGATAAAATTCCGGCTGAGAAAAAAGAGGTTATTGAATCGGCGCTTGCCGAGCTTAAAGATGCTCATAAATCTCAGAATATTGAGGCATTGGATGCTGCTACTGCCAAGCTGAATACTGCATGGCAAGCCGCCAGTGAAGAAATGTATAAAAACACAGGACCGCAAGATCCTCAAGCTGGTGCAGATTCCGGAGCTCAACAGGAACCGAAGTCTGGAAATGATGAAGTGACTGATGTAGACTTCGAAGAAGTAAAAGACAAGTAGAATCTTTTTTGATTTTAGATAAGAATTCCGACATCAAGCTCTTTTGGTGTCGGTTTTTTTTGGACATGTTTTTTGCTAACTTTGTAGTTAAATGCTCAATTATGATCCCATTTTCTCCACCGCGTATTGATCAGCAGATTATTGACGCTGTCAATGAAGTTCTTAATTCCGGATGGATCACAACCGGACCTAAGACAAGAGAATTTGAAACATTGCTTAAGGACTATACGAAATGTTCCGAAGTGCTTTGTGTCAACAGTGCCTCTGCCGGGCTGGAACTTGTTTTACGCTGGTTCGGCGTTGGTCCCGGCGATGAAGTAATTGTGCCAGCCTATACGTATGCAGCCACTGCAAATATTGTCATTCATTGCGGCGCAACGCCTGTTTTTGCAGACAGCAGCCCTGATGATTTCAACATTACGGTTGATGAAATCCGAAAAAACATTACTGCAGCTACAAAAGCCATTATTCCTGTCGATCTTGGTGGATTTCCATGTGACTACGACGCTATAAACGAATTGGTGGCTGATCCTGATATCAGAAAACTGTTTTCGCCTGAAAATGAAAATCAGAAGAAGCTGGGACGTATTCTTGTTTTATCAGATGCGGCTCACAGTATTGGCGCCCTTTATAAATCGCAGAAAACAGGCGTTCTTACAGATGTCACCGTGTTTTCATTCCATGCGGTGAAAAATCTGACAACAGCCGAAGGCGGAGCCATTTGTATGAATTTCAAAAACCCATTTGAAAACAATATTATCAAGCAGGACCTGATGCTTAAATCCCTCCATGGGCAGAATAAAGATGCTCAGGCAAAACTGCAACCGGGAAACTGGAAATATGATATTATTGAGCCTGGTTTTAAATGCAACATGACCGATATGCAGGCTGCTATTGGGATTGTTGAGCTGAAGCGATATGACAGCGATATGCTGGCCCGCCGCAAAATGATTTATACATTGTATTCGCAGTTGCTTCAAAAACACCCCAGGGTTCAGCTTCCTGTGTACAAGACGAGTATAGCCGAAACATCCTATCACGTTTTTTTACTCCGGATTAAAGGCATTACTGAACAGCAGCGCGACGATCTGATTCAGGAAATATTTCGCAGGGAAGTGTCAGTGAATGTGCATTTCAAGCCATTGCCAATGATGACCTACTATAAAAGTATTGGATACGAAATAAAAGACTACCCGGTGGCCTATGATAATTTCAGCCGCGAAATTTCTCTTCCGGTCTATTACGATCTGACCAATGAGCAGGTACACACAGTCGCGAGTGCGGTTATCGATTCAATTAATAAAATATGTCCATGATAGGTAAGCGGCTTTTCGACCTGTTGTTTTCATTTACAGCTATTCTGGCTCTGTTGATTCCCGGAGTGTTCCTTGCACTGATTATTGTATTTGGATCGCGTGGAGGCGCATTCTTCAGACAGATTAGGGTAGGGAGGAATCAAAAAACCTTTCAGCTTTTAAAATTCCGCACCATGTTCAGCGGAAGCGATGCCAAAGGCTTGCTCACCGTTGGTTCGGCGGATAGCCGCGTGACGGGTTTCGGAAAATTTCTACGCAAAACAAAGCTGGATGAGCTTCCGCAGATGCTGAATATTCTTTTCGGTCAAATGAGTTTTGTTGGTCCCAGGCCCGAAGTTCCCAAATATGTTGCATTATATAACGAAGAACAGAAAAAGGTTTTTTCAGTGCGCCCTGGTCTGACCGACTATGCATCACTCGAATACATCAACGAAAGCGACCTGCTGGCACAACAACCAGATCCGGAAAAATTCTATATTGAAACGGTGATGCCTGCCAAACTCAGTCTCAACCTTAAATACATTAATGAAATGGGTTGCTCAACGGATCTGAAAATAATTTTCAGGACACTGTTTAAGATTGGGCGGAGGACTTAGATTTTGTTGATGTCTCAAATAGTCTTCAGCCACAAAAACAACATTCCACCGTCCGAAAGCGACGCAGGAGCTGAAGGACATGGAACCGTTGTTTTTGCTATTGTTACGACGGTTCCATGTTCCGGCATCAAAGTCAATCGACAACTTAAAAGTTAGCCAGAACGGTGGAATGTCGTAACAATACTGTCGTTTTGCGACATCCTCTATAAGGGTTATAAAAAAACAGAGCCAGACATTGTCTGGCTCTGAAATAACCTGAAGTAAAGGGTATATGGGTATAAAAAACAGGTTCTCGTTAATGTTTCACAGTGATCAGACCTTCCTGGGTAGAACCGTCTGTAAACCGAAGAATATAGAAATATGTTCCATCACTTGTTGATGACGCATCCCAGTCGTTTTGGTAGTTTTCCGATTTATAGACAAGCTTGTTGCCCTTATCATAAATACTGAGTTCGGTATTCGGATATTTGCTCAGATTTGTAATTGAGAAAGTTTCGCTGATACCATCACCATTTGGTGTAATCATGTTGGGAATGCCCAATTCACAATGAGTGAAAACCACAAAGAAACTATCAACATACGTTTGGCAACCTGATACTTGAGCGTAATAGAGGCCGGGCTTACTAACAGTCAGCTGCTGAGTTGATAATTTGTATTGAGGCCAGTAGTATTGATATCCGCTGTTTTTCTGTGCGACAGACAAACGAATAATAGAGCCAGTGCAGGCTGTAATTAGGTAATCGTTGTTGAGTGTTGGCTTGGGAATGATTTTAACTGACACCGATTTGGACAACAATTTTCCATTCTCCAGGGCAATTATTACTCTATAAACACCTGATTTATCTATTGAGATTTCTGGCGTGGTGGCACCGGTATTCCATTTGTAGGAATTATTTCCTGGCACATAGGCCATGAGAGTCATTGATTGCTCCGAACATGTGTCGCGCGGCAGCATGTCGAATGCTGAGAGTGTTCGGGTTTCAGCACCTGAATTGCTTCCATCATTGTTAACCGGAATCAGATAGTCATGTTCTCCACCATCCAAAGAAATGTCATTTGTAATCGGATCAGAAAAAAGATCACTCTCATTTGATGAATGCTTGTAACCGGCAATCTGTATAACATATTCATCAGACAGATAATTTTTCATTCGGTTATCAACAGGAAGCTGATTCAACCATCTCAAAATGTCTTTCGAATTTGCATCAGGATCAATAACAACAACGTTGCGCTCTTCTTGTTCAGATTCTGAAATGATCGAAATGGGCTGTTCGGCAGTTTCATCCATGATGACTTCCGGCATAACATAGGAGCTATGTGGGGTTGCATTATTATCCTTTTTATCTGATTTGTCCGAAGCAAAGAAATAAATGGCAGTGGCCACCGCAATCGTAGTCACCACGCCGACAGCAACCTGAAGTGGTTTTGTGCGCAGCAAAGCCAGTATGGACACAGTGCCAACTGTCTTCATGATGTCGGAGGACATGGAGTCGAAATATCCGGGAGGTGTAGTAAAAGGATTACCCTTTCCTGAACTCCCCAGACCTTCGAATTTCACATAATTCTCCTTTTGCTTATGATGTGTCCGAAATTTCATAGTTCGTTTCTTTGACTGCATTATTGCTGCAGCGTTTAATCAGTTTTTAAAATTTCTTCTATTTTTTTCACGGCAATGTGATATGAAGCTTTCAGCGTGCCAATGCTAACACCCACAACATTGGCAATATCCTGATAGGGCATCGCTTCAAAATAGCGCATAAGGAAAACCAGTTTCTGCCTGGCAGGCAGTGTGGCAACGGCTTTCTGTAATTTGCGCTGAATGTCGGAACCTTTAAAGTAAATATCAGATTCAATACGGTCGCCAAAGTCTTCACGCAATTCATCCATTGAAACAAAAAGATGGCTTTTTTTGCTTTTCAGAAACGACAGTGCTTCGTTGGTTGCAATGCGATAAATCCAGGTGTAAATTTTTGAGTCTTCGCGGAATTTATCAATGTTTTGCCAGACTTTGATGAAAGTGTTCTGAATGACATCATTGGCGTCGTCGTGGTCGATAACGATACGGCGAATGAGCCAATAGGCCTGTTCCTTGTATTTATTTAGCAATAACTCAAAACCACGCTGCCGCGTTTTTTCGGCTTTCAGCAGATTCAATATTTCTGCGTCGGTGATTTTGTTCATATTGCTAATTAGAGCGAAGTTTTTCTTTTCAATACCTTAATGGCTGCATCAACAATATTATCCGCTTTGAGGCCATACTTAACCATCAGTTCTTCGGGTGTACCACTTTCCCCAAAACTGTCGCACATGGCTACGAATTCCTGCGGAGCAGGCGAATTTTGAGCGAGCAGTGCTGCCACCGCTTCGCCAAGGCCACCAGCAACAACGTGTTCCTCTGCAGTTACCAGACACCTTGTTTTTGAAATGCTCTTCAGCAGCAAGTCGTTGTCAAGGGGTTTTATTGTGTGAATGTTAATCACTTCGGCCGATATTCCTTTTTCTTCAAGCAAGCGGCAGGCTTCGAGTGCTTCCCAAACGAGATGACCAGTGGCAATCAGAGTAACATCTTTTCCTTCATTGAACAGAATGCCTTTTCCTATTTCAAATGGCTGATCGATGGGCGAGAAATCCGGCACTACCGGGCGACCGAAGCGCAGATAAACCGGGCCGTCAAAATCAGCAATGGCCTGTGTGGCGCGGTAAGTCTGCGAATAATCGCAGGTATTTATTACGGTCATATTCGGCAGAGCACGCATCAGCGCAATGTCTTCCATAATCTGGTGCGTGGCTCCGTCTTCACCCAAGGTGATTCCGGCATGAGAGGCGCAGATTTTTACGTTTTTATTGCTGTATGCAACACACTGGCGAATCTGGTCATAAACACGGCCCGTTGAAAAATTGGCAAAGGTGCCTGTGTATGGAATATAACCCGAGATAGCCAGCCCCGATGCAATGCCAATCATATTTGCTTCAGCAATACCAACCTGAAAAAAACGATCAGGAAAATCAGCTGCAAATGCATTCATTTTGAGCGATCCGGTCAGGTCGGCACAGAGTGCCACTACTTTGTTGTTTCTTTTTCCAAGTTCAGCAAGGGCATCGCCAAATCCTGAACGTGTATCTTTCTTTTGTCTTACTTCAATTTGTTTCATCTGGTTTTCAATTAAAACATCGACAAATTGACCTTGGTCATAGTTGCCGATTTTACTGTAAAATTCTTTTCTATTGTCAGCATGGAGCGTGTCTGGAATTTTGAACGAAAGACAGCTAAATATTCTCCGGGTTGCAACATAATAACTTCCTGTTCTCCTGTGCCACGAAAATTATACACCCATTCCAGCGAATTGTCTTTCTTCAGATACAAGCTGCCATATCCGCTTGCGGGGAACTGAAAGATGGATGTGCCTGCACTCGGAACCTCTACAAATGTTGTCGTACTCTGATCAATTCTTACATTTTCAACATAAGTACGAGGTAATGTCATTATTTCAAGGTCATATACATCGCAAATATATTTTTCGCGGGTGTACATAAATTGGGTGTTCAACGTATTCATTTTCCCTGATTCGCGAACGACACAAAGAATGGGATTGCGGCTTTGTGTGGAACTCCCTTCTGTTCTGACTTCGAGAAATCCCTGCGGAGCCGACACTCCAACAACCGTGTGTTTGCCGGGTGTTAGCTCGAGTGAATCAATAAACACCGGCGGGATGGTATGCACCTGAATTCGGTAGTTCAGCAGAGGATCAATCACCAGCGTGTCAGGAAATCCTTTGTTGTTGAGCGAATGAATGAAATTGTATTTGGGAAGTCCGCTTAACTTGTCATAAAATGTCATGTTGACATTGGTCTCGGTTGGATTTCCTTTAACATCAAGCAGATTCACCTGACAGGAAGTTGAGTTTAGGGCCTGAGAGATAACAATATTAAGTGCAGTGCTGAATTGTTTTTCAGTTGTTGCATCGAAATATGTGCCTACGCAGTCAAATTGTTCTTTGAAACTTTTCCCGATTCCAATAATAAATGGTTTCAGGAAAATCCCTTTTTTCTGCAGCGCGAGCGACACCGCACATGGGTCACCATTACACTCTTCGAGTCCGTCGGTTATAAGAATAATGATATTGCGGCAGCTTGAACAGGATGGAAAGTCTCCGCCGGCGCGTTCGAGCGACATGGCTATGGGCGTTGTCCCGCGCGGGTTTATGGTCTTCAGCTTATATTTAATTTTCTCAACATTATCCGGGCCGAACGGAACTTCAAGCCGGGTGTCATCGCAGTCCTGCGGAGGATAGTCCTTTGTGTGACCATAGCAACGAAGAGCCAGCTCCAGATTGGGCACGTCGCGCAGACTGTCGAGCAGGTCCGACATTATTTTCCGGGCAATGGTAATCTTCATATCGCTCTGCCAGCGACCATACATGGACTGGCTGGCATCGAACAGAAACAGAATGCGTGTTGTTATCACCTTTTCTTTTTCTTGCGAACCAACCTGAGCCGCAGCGAAGAACGGCAATAGTGAAAAAATTGATATGATTAAAAATATCCTCATCTAGTAATCACCAAGTGTTTCGGTCAATTCCGATAGCGCAGTGTTTTTCTGATCGTCGCTGGGTGGCGAACCATGCCATTTGTGACTGCCTTCCATAAACGAAACACCTTTACCCATTATTGTTTTCATAAGGATTACAACGGGTTTTTCTTTTCCACAAGCATTCTTAGCTTTTTCAAGCGTCAGAAGGATTTCGTTCATATTGTGGCCGTCCATCTCAAGAACAGTCCAGCCGAATGCAGTCCATTTTGCTGCCAGATCGCCCAATGCAAGCACATCATCGACCGGGCCGTCAATTTGTTTTCCGTTGTAGTCGATGGTGGCAATAATATTATCAACTTTTTTTGCTGCGGCATACATGGCTGCTTCCCAGATTTGACCTTCCTGGAGTTCACCGTCGCCATGCAGTGTGTAAACAAAAGTTTTTTCGCCGCTAAGTTTTTTTCCGAGTGCGCAACCGATAGCAGCCGAGAGACCCTGACCCAGTGAGCCAGAGGCGATGCGAACGCCCGGCAGATGTTCGGCCGGAGTGGGGTGGCCCTGCAAGCGGCTTCCGAGTTTACGGAAAGTTGCAAGTTCTTTTACCGGGAAATAGCCAGAGCGGGCAAGTACACTATACCAGGCCGGGCTAATATGGCCGTTTGAAAGAAAAAACACATCTTCGTTTTTTCCGTCCATTGAAAAGGAGGCAGGATTGTAATTTAAAACGTTGTTGTATAATGCAACAAGAAAATCGGTGCAGCCGAGTGAGCCGCCGGGATGGCCCGATTGAACAGCATGAACCATGCGAACGATGTCGCGGCGCACTTGTGATGAGAATTTGTTAAGGTCTTCGACAGAATGCATCTTTTTAGGTTCAAAGATAACGGAATTATCAATTCAAAATGAAAAAAAATGTGCACATTACTTTGTGAATTGATGTTCAAAGCTTAATCCCATGCTGATTTGGATAGTTTTTGAAAATTCATTATATTTGCAATAAAATTATTACTCTATGAAATATTTAATGGTTTGTCTGGGCAACATTTGCCGCACTCCTATTGCTGTAGGAATACTCCGTAAAAAACTTGCCGATATTGGCAGTAGCTCAGAGGTTGATTCTTGTGGTTTTGAACCACATCATATTGGCGACTCTGCCGATACAAGGGCTTTGACCGTCATGACTGAAAATGGAATTGATATCAGCGATCATCGCGCGAAACTTTTTCATCCGGATAATTTCAAAAATTTCGATCTGATTTTGGCAATGGATAAATTCATTCTGGACGATATCAAACGCATGGCAAAAAGCGAAGACGATCTGAAGAAAGTCGATTTATTGCTCAATGTTCAATATCCAGGCATGAATTGCGAAGTCCCGGATCCTTATTATGGCGATACCGATGGATTTCACAAGACCTTTGATATTATTGACAAGGCGCTGGATGTGCTGATTGAGAAATATGAGAAATGACAATCCCCGATTTTTGCGAAAAAACTGCTTTAACAGAAGCTGCTTACAGAATCAAGGGGTATATTCATCGGACTCCACTTCTCTCTTGCTCAGCTATTGACCGGTTTCATGGATGTGAGATTGTTTTCAAATGTGAAAACTTTCAGGTAGCCGGCGCATTCAAATCGCGTGGTGCTGCCAATGCAGTTTTTTCTTTGATCGAAAAGGGTTTTTCAGGAAGTGTGGCCACCCATTCTTCGGGTAATCATGCTCAGGCACTCAGTCGGGTGGCTCTGCACGCTGGAATTGCAGCACATGTTGTTATGCCTGAAAATTCCCTGTTGTCAAAAATAAATGCGACAAAAGAATACAAGGCGCAGGTAACTTTTTGCCAACCTATGCTCGCGGCCCGGGAGACAACACTCACGAAGATTATTGTCGATACCGGTGCTGTAGAAATTCATCCTTACGATAATCGGGAAATTATTATTGGACAGGCCACCTGTGCCATGGAAATTCTGGATGAGTACAAACCCGATTTTATACTGACTCCGGTCGGAGGAGGTGGTTTGCTGAGCGGAACTGCGCTGGCTGCAGCTTATTTTGGTAATTCAGTAAAAGTGATAGGTGCCGAGCCAGCCGGGGCTGCCGACGCACGGGAATCGTTCGTGACGAAAAAATTCGTCCCTTCGGTTGATCCGAAAACCATTGCAGATGGGTTACTCACTTCGCTCGGAAAACTAACTTTTCCGTTGATTTTGCAGCATGTAAACGATATTTTGCTGGCGGATGAAAGCGAGATTATCAGCGCTATGCGTATGCTTTGGGAGAGGGCCAAAATCATGGCAGAGCCTTCGTCTGCGGTGCCCCTGGCTGTTGTAAAAGCAAATCCCGATATTTTCAGAAACAAAAAAGTTTGTATAATAATTTCCGGCGGTAATGCCGATCTTGACCATTTGCCATGGACCAATTAAAGTTGTTGTACCTGATTCCTGTTGATCTTGGCTTTTCTCCCGAAGGAGGAATTTATTCGCCAGAGCAGATCCGCATCATTTATTCTTTAAAGCATTTTGTTGCAGAAAATGCATCGACTGCGCGAAAAATGCTAAAAAAGTGTGGATACCCGCATCCACTGCAGGAAGTAGAAATTGTAGAATTCAACGAGCACACGCGGGCAATGCCTGAAACGATGGCGGATGTAAAAAAAATGCTCACAGATGTGCCCGTTTGTGGCCTGATGTCGGAAGCGGGGATGCCTTGTGTGGCCGATCCCGGGCACGAAGTAGTAAGACTGGCTCACGAGTTGAAAATAAAAGTGGTACCGTTGCACGGTCCTTCATCGATTATGCAGGCTTTGGTAGCATCCGGGTTGAATGGTCAGCAGTTCGTTTTCCATGGCTACCTGCCTGTCAAGACTGAATTTCGCAAATCAAAGCTTCGTGAATTACAGGTGCAGGCGCAAAAAAGCAATTATACTCACATTTTCATGGAGGCGCCGTACCGGTCAAATCAGATATTGCAGGATATTGTTTCAGTTCTCTCCGATTTGATTTCACTTTGTGTTGCTTGCGAAATTGGCACTCCGGAGGAATACATCGAGACAAAAAAAATCGGGCAATGGAAAAAATCACTGCCCGATTTGCATAAAAAACGTTGTATCTTCTGTATCTCAGCCTAGTGCTGATGGCCATTAGCGCCATGAACATGACCATGTGCAAGCTCTTCTTCGGTAGCTTCACGCAGATCAAGAACTTTGCCGCTGAAATAGAGTGTTTTTCCAGCCAGTGGGTGATTGAAATCAATATTCACCTTCTCAACTCCAATGTTTTTAACCATGCCATGAAAAATGTGGCCTTTGTCATCCTGCAGCGGAATCATGTTACCGACTTTCAACATTTCCATATCAATTTTACCGTCGCGCATAAAAATATCGATCGGTAAATCCGCAATATTCTCCTGTTCGTAAGTGCCGTAGCCATCTTCCGGAAGGACCTGGAAACCGAATGAGTCGCCAGCCGAAAGGTTAGCCACATTATTCTCAAAGCCTGGAATTAGCTGCCCGTGTCCGTAAAGGAATGTAAATGGACGTTCCTCATTAACAGCTTCAATCACATTTCCGTTTTCGTCGTTTTCTGATAGTTGGTACAACAATGAAACAACTTTGTTCTTTTCAATTTTCATTTTGTTTGTTTTGGTTTTTATTTATTCTTCACCTTCTTCAGTATCTTCACTACCCTCGTTAATTTTTTTCAGAAATTTCTCTTTTCTCGAGGTGGTTGAAATGTAGTACCGGTAAGCTTTTTCGCCTTCTTTTGCTTTCAATTCACGTTCCTCGGGCTTTGCGTTTATAATAATCTCGTTCCATTCTTTTTTGGATGAGAAAACTGACATAAGCCCGTTGTAATAGTCAAAGAAATACCATTCAGAGCCAATATCGAGATAGAATGTCAAACGGTCACCGCTGCGTTTCTGCGACAATTCCATTTTACCATCAACATATTTATTGACTTGTGTTTTTCCCACAGTGGCAATACCAATTTTGCCCTGAGAGATATAGCTTTTGGTTTTATGATTGTATTTCAGTGTGAGGTCTGAAAACGAAATGGTGTGTTCAAGTTTTTCAGGAAGCTTTTTGAAATAGCCGTACAAAATCAACTCGGATTCGGCTTTTTCAGCTTCTTCGGCCGAAAGAACTTCGCCAAGATATTTATTGTATAATTCGCTTCTGACATTGGTTGGCTCCAGTTCGGGATTTGCAGCAAATGCCAGTTCGAACATCTCCAGAGCTGCAGGAGCGAGAAAGAAATCGAGCTCCGAAACAGAATAGATCATCGTGCTACTGTCGCGATTTGAATGATCGATGATACCGAAATTACTCATTTTCATTCTTCCGAAATTGTCCCCAAAGGATAATTTCCCTTCGTTTCTCGACATGCATTTAAACACAGACAAACTCATGTATTTGCCTGGCAATACCGGCTGAGCCAATTTTTCTTTGGATGATACTCTGTATTCATAGCTATCATGATCGTAAGTCAAATAGCCACTTGAAGTTGCAAGTTCGGGGTCACCACCAATGAATTTGCGCGTCAAAAATGCCGGGTAAACACCAACTGAGTCGCGGTTCAGGTACAATCCAAGATAAATGCGGTCTCCCTGAGTATTTGTCATCGTTTCTCCGATTGGAATATAAATTTCCATCGGATTAATTTCTGTAGTAAACTTTGCCCATTGCAAACCAAGGGTATCGCATTGGTGTTTGATTCTGACACCACCATCGAAAGTGAGAAATTCAGCAGAAGCTGTCAGATTCACATCTCCATAAAAATCGAAGTAAGGGCTGAGCGTAAATTCAAGCGAATCGGATATATAGCCGTGGGCATACGTTTGAATGGTCGAATCAACAGAAACTTTGTCGAGGAAGATTCTTTGCATTCCCTCCATTTCGTCGACATAGTCGTAGTAGCCTTCACCAAGGTAGGAATTTTTGCCATAAACAAAAACCTTGGCACTACTGATGGTGTGGTATTTTGTAGTATTGTTTGCAAGAATCTGAGCATTTTCAAGTGGAACCATTTCTGCCTTTTTCAGAATAGTAACATTGCCGTCTCCCGGGAAAATGGTTGCATCAGCTACTTTTATAAACATTACGTCACTGGCATAAATTACTTTTTCCCGCAAACTGTATTTTGCCCGTGAAGATCGAAAGCTCAGCGAATCCTGAGCAGGATGTGTAGAAATAAACTCAGAACCTGCCAGATCAACATCGGCGAGTTGTTTTAAATCCATTTTTTCGAGCCCGGGTACATTCACAGCATTGTTCTGCAGTTCAATTTCATCTTTCTCCATATACCAGTCGAACTGATCCATGTAACAGATGTATTCATTCACAGGAAAATTAACGAGCGAGGTGCCTCCGTTGGATTTGAATTCACCTTTTTTCTCATCAAAATCCACATGGCCTTTGTAGTTTTTTGTTTCAAAGGCCAACTCATCATAATCAGCTGTTTTGAGAAAGAAATCGCAGGAGTCAGTATCGAAAGTTCTGTTCTGGAATTTGAATAGTCTGGAAGTCATAGTTGCATTACGAAAATCAAGCTTTCCGGTGCCGGTTAGCCCGCCTGGTGTAATATTCAGTGTCCCGGTCAGTTCTGTTTCTTCTGCATACATCCTGGCTGGCTGATCTGTGGTTGTCACTGCAAGCCGATCTTCATAGGGCCGCCATTCCTGCTGAACATTGTGAGCCTCGACTGGCGGAACACTGTTGGTTCCGGTTTGTTCCTTCACCGTGTAATCCTTGACTTTTGCAGTCATATAATCCGGAAAAAACAGGAAATTATCAGATTTACTTTCTGATGACAGATAAGAAAGTGTACCATTTCCAAACAATCCTTTGTTTGAAAGATCGATGATATTGGTAAAAGTTCCCTTGCCGCCATAAGCTGGATATCCTGCAGGTCCGGTATTGTGAAGAAACCCGAGTGAGTAGTCTTTCATCACTTTCAATGGCTGCACAATATCAGGGAAAATGCCCGCTGACGACAGATAGCCGCTGAATTCAAGACCATCAGTAGAAAAGTCATCGAGACTGTCGAGTGTGAAAGGATCAATACGGTAAAAAAAGTTTTCTCGTGGATATGACCCCGGGTAATCGGAGTTTTTATCCCAGTAAACAAATGAGAATTTTTTCGAATTGAAAATGGGATATTCGGGCATTGACTTTCTGCCGGATTTATTGTTGGGATGATCAATCAGGATATCTCCACTGAGGTCTTCAATAACGCTCTTGACGCGGATAAGCGGATACTCTCCATACTCATCCGGTTTACGGCTTTTCACCTTGAATGTCATTGAGTCAATGATGGGCAGGTTGAGCATGAATTTATCATACTCGAAAGAAAAGTTTTTTCCGTAGTAATCAAATAAACCAGCATGAACCCTACCTGCAAAAGTGAAATCACGATTTTTCTTCACGACTATTTCCTGATCGGTCGGATAAATATACACTGCCTGAGAATCGCTCAGAAAAACACGAGAGACCCCTTTAATCCGCAGATCCCAGTTGAGCAAACTGAAAGTTGCATTTGATTCAGCTTCAATAACGGAATGAAACTGAATTACGTCGTAATCGGCTTTTCCAACTTTCGCATTCAGGTAATCGAAAACTTTATCCTTTACAAAAACTTTATCGGTATTGGGATCATAAATCACAAATCCTTTGATCGCGTAGTCAATGATTTCACCGCGTATTCCTTCAACCTGAATCCGGCGGTATCCTGCGTAATCGGCCACCGGAAACATTCTTGAACCAATAAGGTTGGAATAGTTTTTCAGTGACTGAAACGGGTGCAGGTCATTGATCCCCTTGAGTTTTTCGAAACGACCCTCTGAATAGTAATTGGCTGATTCAAACAACGCTTCGCTAGAAGATCCGGGACCTTTAATCATTCTGAAATCAATAATCGGATCGTCCAATTTCCAGTACAAAGCTTCAAAATGCATGTCAACTTTGTGGTAGGTATTAAAGAAAGGGGTTTGGCGCAATCCTTCCTTATCGCGAATGAATGAAATTTCTCTTATTGAAACCCAGGTACTATCCCCTTTTGCTAAATCATCCGGATCAAGTTTTTTGTCAATATATCTCATGATTAAACCCGGATGATAAATAGAATCGCCTTCGAAATAAATGGAAACTGAAGCCCGGTCGCTGTTTACGCGGTCGCGACGGATACTGAAGCTTTTTGATCGCGATTGCAGAAATACGGTTCCATCTTTTTTAAATGACAATATTGCATCATAAATTTCATCTCCGGAGCCTAATAGTTTTGGGCCGTGCATCGAAAAACCGCCCTCGAAGTCAACATCTCTGTATATTTCTTTAATGGCAAGGCGCTTGTCATATGAGGTAAACTGTGGATACAAGGCGTTTTCGCCGCTGCGGTTGGCCAGAACTTTTTCTTCAATTCTTCCTGGGATAGAAGTGGCTCCGAAAAATTCTTTATTGTAAAAAAGCACGGTGTCAATCGCATAATCACGGCTTTTCAGTTCAATTTCATAATGGCCAAAAGTGGAATATACTTCAGATGGTTTCAACCCAGCTCTGAGCCAGTCAATTCGACCTTTTTCGCCAACCCACTTTTTTTGTAAAGGATAGTATTTCCCTCGGGTGTCATAAATAACAGAACTGTCGTTGTTGGCGTAGCAGGTGAGAATTAGCGAAGGGAAGAAAACCACGGGTTCATCCTCAAATGTGAAGTCGTATGTGGAATTGCTGGCTACCCATTTGGTGGAATTGGAAACATACAGATAGTTTTGCAAAAACAGAGAATCCGAAGCTGACAGAAAATCCAGAAATGAGTTGCTGGTCGATTTGCCCATCAGCTTATCGAGGGTTAGATGCCAGGGATCGAACACCGCCGGGAGTTTGCCAGCTTCCGACATATTCATGAGGCTGATCATATAATTCATGAAGTGCGGATAGGCCTTCATTTTTTTCTTCAGCATCAGGTTGCAGTTCGTTATTACCGTCTTTTTCTGAGGTTCGACAAGTACTCCGCCATTCCAGAAGGGAGTGAATTTTTCGAGCATGAAAAGTTCACCGGCTTTCCGGTCATCCTTGTTTTCAAGAATGGTGTACATGCTGGTCATTTCCATCAGAAACTTGTTAGGATCGTCGGAAAACTGCTTCAGCTGAGCAAAAATAGTTTGTGACAGCAACAGTATAAACAATGAAAAAGCAAACCTCATAGTAATTTATTTAACCTTAGTAAAACGTGCAGCAACCCAGTTTTCTTTTACAATGAACTTCTCAATTTCCATACCCAACGCTTCGCAGGCATCCGAAATATCGGGCAGATCTTCGCTGTAGAAGCCACTCAGAAGCAGGTTGCCTCCGGCTTTCAACGCATTGTTGTAAAATGGCAGATTTCCCAGAATTACATTTTTATGAATATTGGCAAGCAAAATATCGCAGGTTCTTCCGGACAGAATTTCTTTTTCGCCCTTTGATATTTCAATGCGTCGACAATTGTTTCGTTCGATGTTTTCGATGGAATTTTCGACCGACCAGTCATCATTGTCGTATGCAAAAACCGATGCGGCATTTTTTAGTTCAGCAAAAATGGCCAATATTCCCGTGCCAGTACCGGCATCAATTACAGTTTTATTTTCGAAATCCATTTCAATCATCAGCCGAAGCATGGAATAGGTAGTGGCATGCTGTGCAGTACCAAACGACATTTTCGGTATAATCCGTATCTGATAAGGAATTTCAGGTCGTTGGGGATGAAACGGAGCCGAAACATATATCTGTCCTTCAATTTCTGTTGAAGGGAAGTTCTTTTCCCATTCTTCATTCCAGTTTTTATTTTCAAGTTCTGACTGAATAATCCGTACAGGACTGTTGGGCAACATTTTTTCAATCAACAATTGTAATGTTTCTGTCTTATAGCTATCAGCTGCTATATAGGCATGCAACAGGGCTCCGTCTTCCCAGAAGCTGTCAAAGCCAATTTCAAGCATTCCCGACATAACCAGCTCGCGGGTGCTATCGTCCTGCGGAAGTCCTGTCAGGGTAATTTGAATAAATTCCGAAGCATTCATTTATTTGCAGCTGTTGATGAGTTTTGTAACTGATTCGGCTTTGAGCGATGCGCCGCCCACCAGACCACCGTCGATATCCTGCATGGAAAACAGTTCTTCGGCGTTGTCGGGCGTAACACTGCCGCCGTACAGAATGCGTATATTGTCAGCAATGCCGCTTCCGAAGCGCTTTTCGATAAGCTGTCTGATAAATGCGTGCATTTCCTGCGCCTGCGCCGGTGAAGCTGTAACGCCGGTACCAATGGCCCATACGGGTTCATAGGCAATGGTAATTGTTTTAATAATTTCATCTGAAAGGTTCCACAGGGCGCCCTCCAGCTGGCTTTGAACGATATTGAAATGATTTGCGGCTTCGCGTTCGGGCAACATTTCACCGCAGCAAAACACAGGTTTGATGCCGTTTGCAAACAACAACTGAATTTTTTTCACCAGCAATTCATCACTTTCGTGATAATACTGGCGGCGCTCGGAATGTCCAATAATGCAGTAAGGCAGTGCCAGATCCTTCAACATAGCTGCAGAAACTTCGCCGGTGAAAGCACCTTTTTCTTCGCTGGCTACATTCTGTGCGCCAATGGCTACTGGCGTTCCTGAAAATAATTCCTGCAATAATGGCAAATAAACAAATGGAGGACAAATGAGAATATCAGCCCGGCCATCGAAATCAGTCAGATTATTTTTCAGTTCCGAAGCAAAAGATTTAATTCCGGCTGCATCCTGATTCATTTTCCAGTTGCCAGCCACCAGTTTTCTGCGCATAACCATTCTTTTTTAGTAAGGTACGAAAATACGAAGAATAGTTGAAACCAATACGTAGAAATTTAATCAGATTGAACCAGATACATCAATTTATGACAATCCGGCAATCATTTGAAATCAGATATGAATAACTCAGTTTAATACGGTTTAGCACCAAATGATTTTTACTGATGCTATCCCAGGGAATGGTTTCGACTATATTGCTTTCAAACACAAATAAATACATTGTATCTGACGAAACTACCCTTTCCCATTCACTTTCAGTACATAAAGACATATTCGGAATCCTGTTTTCTGCTTTTGCATCGACAAAAAACTGTTTCTGTTTGCAATAATTACATCCTTTGAAGTAAAATTCAATGTTGTATCGGAAAAATGATAACACGGAACCACATAAATCGCTTTATCGAGTTTGTTAACAACAGTTATTCTGTTTTCTAAATAACATTTTTTATAGCATTTGTTTGCTGAAAGTCCAAGAGAACAAATGAGCATAAAAATGAGTCTTGATGTTTTTGTATTGAAAAAGCAACAAGTGTTTAGATACTTTTTTTATAAGCAATGCACTAATACTTCGAAAACGAAAGAGTTTCATTTGATTGGTTTTAGTTAATAATTACTTTCTTACTTATTTGAGAATCTCCTGAAAAAAGGCTCAGATAGTATATACCTGAAGGCAAAGCTGACACATTTAAAGAAACCAGATTATTGCTTGTTTGAACAATCCTTTCAGTCAATAATTTTTGACCTTGAAAGTTTACTAACTCAACAATGACATCTCCTTTGAAAAGAAATTGAGAGCTAATAGTTAAAATTTCGGTGCAGGGATTCGGATACACGTTAATTACGATTCCCGGCACCTCATTGTTTTCTATTCCTGCAAAACCATCTGCCCGGGTCTTAATCAAATATACATCGCTGGAGATGTTGAAATTATAATAGCCTGACATAATAAACCCTCCGTCAGTTGTTTTTTGTATACAATTCACCCAGTCGTCATCTGCCCCCCCGTAAACATGTGTCCATAAGGTATCGCCGTTCTGGTCAACAGCAACCATATACACATCCGAGCCTCCGAGCCCGAAACTAGATGTTCCACCAACAATGACAGCGCCGAATGAAGAAGCAG
This sequence comes from Bacteroidetes bacterium GWF2_43_63, assembly GCA_001769275.1. Classification (NCBI taxonomy): domain Bacteria; kingdom Pseudomonadati; phylum Bacteroidota; species Bacteroidetes bacterium GWF2_43_63. The sequence continues at coordinate 21,548 of MEOQ01000029.1, forward strand.
TACAATAATACCCGTAATCATTTGCAGTGCCTCCGTACGTTTTTTCCCAAATTTCACCACCGTTTGTATCAATTTTGATCAGATATATATCGTAACCACCCGCTCCAAAACTTGCGGTGGTCCCGGACAAAAAATAATTTCCATCTGTTGATTTACAGATACAGGCCAGATCATCGCGCGATATTCCTCCATAAGTTTTGGTCCAGAGTGTATCGCCTGTTGAATTGGTTCTAACAACATAGCAATCAAAGGTGCTTGATCCACCAGTTGAAGTATAGCCTGCAAATAAAAACCCATTATCAGGTGTTTGAATAACAGAATAAGCATCGTTAAAATATTCTTTTTCATATGTTTTAGTCCACAAAGTGTCTCCATTTTCATTTGTGCGTATTGCATACATTGAATTGAACCCAATGGCAAAAGAACAAGATGCGCCGGCAATTATAAATCCTCCATCATTACATTTAATCAAATCATATCCACTATCATCTTCTGTTCCCCCATATGTTTTAAGCCAAACAGAGTCGCCGTTTAAACTAACTTTCATTAGAAACACATCGGAAGCACCACTGCCTTGGCTGGATGTGTTACCTGACAGATAGTAAAAGTTGTCTGTTCCCTCCAGCACCGCTACCGGTGAATCCCAGTTATATCCACCGTAATGCTTTGTCCAGGTAGTATCACCGTACTCATTGGTTTTTATCAGGTAAATATCCTTGCTGCCTGCACCCCAGCTATCGGTAAGTCCGGCCACAAGATATCCGCCATCAGAGGTTTGAATCACAGCATTTCCACCATCATCACCTGCTCCTCCGTAATGTCGTTGGAACATGATTTGGGCTGGGCTTGTATAAAGAATTGCCATGAATAGCAGTAGAAATACACCTTTTTGTTTCATATTTCAAATTATTGTGGCCAAAGATATTAAAATTTATTACAAAATAACATAGCTTACATGCCTTATTCTGTTGATAATACCGTGTTGATTTATATATTAGGCCAACCCTGAACTTAGCTTCTACAAATCATTGCATGTGTTAACGGCATTATTGCCGTGTTGAAAATCAAGTTATTCATTTTTTTTCAACGGCATAAATCAAATTTGAAATTCTAGTGCGTCTTTGGACTAACTATAATTTCAATTTGGTATAACACTACGTTTAATGAGCACACGACTTTTCAACATTCATTAAAAGGCAATTCTAAAAACCTCGTTTTGTATGCAATCAACAAGTCTTTCAATGTCTTTACGAAGCTGATAATTAGTTGATTGCATCGATATTTCGACTCCGCTCAATATGACAAAAACGGGTTTTTAGAGATGCCCTCAAGGCGATACAGGAGCAATAAATGTTACAATAACAAGATATTAATCCTTCTTTTTCAACTCATCACAATCCTTGAAACTTTTATCATACTGATTCATGGCGCTTTCGCTCATTCCCATACTGCTGAATCCACCGTCGTGAAAGAGGTTTTGCATGGTGACTTTTTTGGTCAGATCTGAAAACAGCGTGATGCAGAAATCGGCGCAGTCGTCGGCCGAAGCATTGCCAAGGGGCGACATGCGTTCGGTGAAATCGAGCAGCGACTGAAAGCCGAAAACGCCGCTACCGGCCGTGGTTGGCGTTGGTGATTGCGAAACGGTATTGATGCGGATTTTTTTCTCGCGGCCGTAAATATATCCGAAGCTGCGCGCAATGGACTCCAGCAGCGCTTTGGCGTCGGCCATATCGTTGTAGCCGAAAAGCGTTCGTTGCGCAGCCACATACGACAGCGCTACAATTGAGCCCCAGTCGTTGATGGCATCCATTTTTCGGCACATCTGAATCACTTTGTGAAACGATAACGCCGAAATATCAATGGTTTTCAGATAGTTTTCGTAGTTGATATTATCGTATGGAATTCCTTTGCGCACATTGGGCGACATGCCGATTGAATGCAGTATAAAATCGAATTTTCCGTCGAAAAAATCCATGGATTTTGCAATCAGATTTTCGAGATCGTCTGTGTTGGTGGCATCGGCCGGAATCACAATGCTGTCGCATTTTGCAGCCAGTGTTTCCACATCGCCCAGGCGCATGGCAACCGCGGTATTTGAGAGTACAATTTGTGCGCCTTCGGCATGTGCTTTTTCAGCCACTTTCCAGGCAATGGACTGATCGTTCAGTGCTCCGAAAATAATTCCTTTTTTCCCTTTCAAAAGATTGTAGGCCATATCAGAAGTATTTAATCAGACTGCAAAGATACGACATTGGGCAGGGTGGACCAACAATGGCGAAAAGCCTGACTCATGCAATATATCACTTGCTTAGGTTTTGCATTTCAGGATATCTGCACCAACGCACTCAGGTCGCCTTCTGCGACGCAGAGAGGTTGGCTGGAGTTTTAAACAGCCGGCTTTTGCACAGGCCCCATTTGTGAAAGCGGTATTTGAATGCCGTTCCGAGCACGCCAAATCCATATTTCATCGAGCGACGGAAGTTGATTGATGAAGCATCGTCGAAATATTTTGTAGGGCAGGTGACTTCGGCAATTTCGAAACCAGCCATAAATATTTGAGCAATCATTTGATTGTCGAATACAAAATCATCGGAATTGGCGTGGTAATTAATTTTCCGGAGTACGTCGGCCGAAAAAGAGCGATAGCCTGTATGATATTCCGATAATTTCTGACCAATGATGATGTTTTCGGCCAACGTTAGAAAACGATTGAAAAGATATTTGTACAATGGCATTCCGCCTTTCCGGGCACCACGACCCAGGATGCGCGAACCGAATACAACAGGATACAGACCGCCGGCAATAATATGAGCCATCGGCGCAGCCAGTCGCGGCGTGTATTGATAATCAGGGTGCAACATGATGACAATATCGGCACCCAACTCCAAGGCTTTGTCGTAGCATGTTTTCTGGTTCCCGCCATATCCTTTGTTTACCTCATGGCGGATAATATGTTTAATTCCAAGTCTGGCAGCTACTTCCGCGGTGCGGTCATGACTGCAGTCATCCACAAGGATTACGTCATCCACAATGTCGAAAGGGATCTCCGAATAGGTGAGTTCTATTGTTTTTTCGGCATTGTAAGCCGGAAAGACTACAATTATTTTTTTTCCTGATATCATGAATCAGAGATTAGGCTGTGAATCAGGACAAAAATATAAAATTTTCCGAACAGTCAAAAATGGCACAAAAAATGCAGGTCGCCTTTCAAATCTTTCAGCCATGAATGCAATAAAAGAAAAAATGATCTGGGTCTTGTATTTCTGCCTCATCGCCAGTTTAATTCTCGCAGCAACGGTAACATTATAATATCCCATAGCCCGATAGGGCACCATTCATGACTCAGTGTAAAAGCTTCCGGAAACGGGAGCTTTTTTGATTTAAGATATACGAGTTCAGATATTTGATTTTTGAGGAGAGATGATCAGAGGTCGAGGATAAGGTCAAGGATGAGGTTAAGGTCGAGGATAAGCAGCTTTCAGATGTCAGCAATTAGCTCTGAGACGGGGCTGTATTGTTGCACCTCTATGCCGCAGCCGCAAGCCGCATGCTATTTTATCCACACCAGATTGCGCTCTGATTTATAACTCAGGTAAATTATATCGCTCTCAACAAAATCGTTGGTTAACGGAATTGCGTCAATCTTGTTTTCCTTAATGAATAATGCAGTTGCATTGAGTTGCGCTTGTTTTATAGCTGGCTCAGGGATAGATTTGTGATAAATTCCGGTTGACCAGAAAGCAGCCAGATGCATCAGAAAAATAAATACACCGATAACAATTCCAGGTTTTTTGAAAACCTCAATTGATTTGGCAAACAATGCAGCGCCTGCCAGTGCAATGAAAGGCGTGAAGCGGGCTGTGTAAATGTAATGAATGGAACTGGCACTCAGCACTGCCACGAAAAACAGCAATGCGGTCCATAACGCGATTTTTTGAACAGATAAATCAATCGGGCCACATTTTTTTCTTGCGAAAACGAAGCACATTACAGCCAGAGCAACAACAATATACCCAGGACCTGAAAGAATATTGTGAATCTGCTTGAGCACCAGTAGCCAAGTTTCAGGATTCAGTACATCGTAACCCATGTCGGTATAATGGCTTCCGAAGAAACCACTTCGTTCGAGATAGCGAATTCCAAGGGCTCTGTATAATGCATCAAATCCTCCAATAGATAGATATTGAAAGGCAACGGCTCCATATGTAACAAGCGCTGATGCAGCCACTAAAATTACCCCGTAGCGAATATGCGCCTTTTTGAACTGGCGGAAATATATAATGAACAATGCCGCTACGAAAGTGAGTCCCATCCAGTCGGTTGCAGCCAGCAAAGCAACAGATAGAAATAGCAGCAGCCGAACAATAAACACCCTGTCTGATTGCAAATACAGAGTCCAGGCAGCGAGCGTGGTGATTAGAAAAAACTGTCCCCAGATTTCACTGAAATTATGCTGGCTGTGAGCAAAAAGATTTACCGGATTCAGCAGATAAAACACCATGGCCGCCAGCATTGACAGTTGAACATATCTCTGCTCTGTCTGCTGCGATGATTGTTTGATGATCCAGGCGAGAAGGAGGGCTCCAGCCAGAAAAATAAATATCAGAAACCATTGTAAAGTTGCCTGATTTACAGATAAACCGAAAAGTTGTATGAGGCCATAATTGGCAATGAATGCGAAGGGTGGGTGCGAAACATAATAGTTGTTGCCTTCTTTATCTTCGAGTCGTTGGTAATAGTGATTGAATTTTTTTGCCTCCGGCCAGGTTTGAACGGGTGCCGCATGATATTCACTTAAGCCTTTACTGTCCCATGCTTTAAGCGTCGTCAGCATAAAAACGTGAGCAGTGTTGGAATGAACAGGTTGAGTACTTATTTTCTGGAAGAGAAGCCAGAAAGCAAGTATAAGGAGGCCCAGGGCCGGTATTATAAGTCTTAGTCGGGACAATAGTGTTGAATTACAATAAGCCCAATTCCAGCTTGGCTTCATCGCTCAGCCTATCGGGATCCCAAGGTGGATCGAAAGTGAGTTCAACCCAAACGCTTTTAAGTTGCGACATGTATTCCACTGCTGTTTTCACCTCAATGGGCAACGTATCAGCTACAGGGCAATTGGGTGCCGTGACTGTCATCAGGATTTTTGCGTTCATTTCAGCGTCGACCGTGATGTCATAAATCATCCCCATATCCCAGATATTCACTGGTATTTCCGGGTCAAAAACCGTTTTGATCCGCGAAATTATTTCCTGCACCATTGGGCTAGTTGTATCCATGTTATGCTTGTTTTTCGTATTTGGTTTTAAATGCCAGCGCGTAAAGTTTCATTTGTTTGATCATCCCGTTGAGTCCATTGGCGCGGGTTGGTGACAGATGTTCGCGCAATCCGATTTCGTCAATAAAATGCATGTCACATTTAATAATGTCATCGGGAGTTGAGTTTGACAAAACGCTGATGAGGATAGCTGCAATGCCTTTTGTAATAAGCGCGTCGCTGTCACCTTCAAAAAAAACAGCGCCATCTTTGTACGATGCCGTGATCCACACCTGCGACTGACAGCCGGAAATCAGGTTGGATGGATTCTTTTTTGTTTCGTCGAGCGCGGGCAACGATTTTCCGATATCAATGATATAATTGTACTTATCGAGCCAGTCTTCAAAATTCGAAAAGCTGCCGGATAATTCGGCCGCTTTTTCAGCAATGGTCTTCATTCAAAAATTGATTTTACTTTGGTGAGCGATTCGAAGAAATAGTCTATTTCTTCAATGGTATTGTAAATTGCGAACGAAATTCGCATGGTTCCGGTAATACCGAAATATTTCATGAGTGGTTCAGCACAATGAGTGCCTGTGCGAAGTGCTATCCCCATTTTATCAAGCAGGGTGCCTGAATCATAGGGATGAACGCCGTTTATCAGAAAAGAAATTACAGCTGATCGCGGAGCATCGGGCGCAAAAACACGGATTCCGTCCATGGCCCTGAATTTTTTCAATGCATGTTCAGTCAGCAAATGCTCATAATCGCCGGCTTCTTGAATGTCATAAGAACGCAGAAAGCGAATGGCAGCTTGCAACCCAAGAACCCCAGCTACATTTGGAGTTCCGGCTTCGAATTTATATGGAAGTTCGTTGAAAGTTGTGTTTTCAAAACTTACATTTTTGATCATCTCGCCGCCGCCCTGATATGGAGGCATTTTGTCCAGCCATTTTTCTTTTCCGTACAAAACGCCAACACCCATCGGGCCATACATTTTGTGAGCTGAGAAAGCAAGAAAATCACAATCCAGTGTTTGCACGTCTATTGGAGTATGAGCTACAGACTGAGCTGCATCGACAAGGACCGGAATATTTACAGAATGGGCAAATTCAATTATTTCACGGATTGGATTGATAATTCCAAGCACATTGCTGATATGAGCAATGCTGATGAGTTTAGTGCGATCATCAGCAAGCGATTTCAAATGTTCAATGTCGAGGGTTTCGGCTTCAGTAAGTTTTGCTACGCGAAGCTCAAGCCCGTGTAGTTTGCAGGCAAGCTGCCAGGGAACGATGTTGGAGTGATGCTCGAGTGTGGAAACAATAATATTGTCGCCGGAATTGAACAGCGTAGTAAATGAAGAAGCCACCAGATTTATGCTCTCTGTTGTTCCTTTTGTAAAAATAATTTCAGAGACCGATGATGCATTAATGAATGCTGCAACTTCTTGTCTGGCTTCTTCAAAAGCAATGGTGGACTGGGTTGACAGATAATGAACTCCGCGGTGGACATTGCTGTTGAGTTCAGAATAATAAACAGATTCAGCATCAATCACAGACTTGTGTCGTTGATTGGTGGCTGCATTGTCGAAATAGACCAGTGGTTTTCCGTTAACGCTGCGTGACAGGATTGGAAACTGTTTGCGAATTTCAGCCGTGTCGTGTTTCATGAAGCAAAGATAAAAATTTTAATCCTGCCGATTGGAAAACAGATTTTTCGCTTCGCTGATTTATGTCATGTGCCGCAATGTTCAAAAAATTTCTTTACTTTGAAAAAAATTCCGATATGAAAAAAGTATTTCAGGTTTTATTTGCAGCATTGCTGCTATGCAGTATTTCGATGGCTGCACATGCTGAAACAACAGGTAAGAAGCCGACTAAGCTGTTGAAAAAGTTTGCAGCGCGCGTCGAATCTCATGATGTCAAAGGCATTCTTACCTTACTCGATGGTTCATATAAACAGGTTCAGCTAATTGGAACCAATAAAAATGACACCACTAAATTTATCAGTGAATTGTTTTGTGGCTACAGTACTGTTGATAATAAGACTTTCATGTGTGTGAAACTCAGCGATATTAAAAAATGTTCATTTATGAAGCTGGGCAAATTCGACAGTGACACAAAAAGCCCTGCCTATGCATCGGTGAATTACAGGATTGATACTTACGACGGACAGAAAATTAAAATCAATCTCGTTGTGTTGCGTATTACAACAAGTACTGGTGTGCTTTTTCGTTTGGCGGGAGCTGTCGGCTGATACAGTGTCATTTAATCCAAAATATTATGAGTGATGTCAGGGAATTAAAGCGGATATATCTGGACCATAAAACACGGATATCTGCTGTAGGGCAGAAAATCCCTGTGTTTGCATTTCTGCTCATGTGGATTGCGTTGTTCGGATTAATGGTATATATGTGCATTACCTCATTCTATCTGGTTTTTCTGATTATGGGGCTCTTCTTTGCATTGTTCGGTTACCTCACATTTCGTTCTGTCAGCAAGATGCGAAAGGTTTATGCCGATGAAAACTTCATGTATATTCGCTCCGGAAGTTATGAGGAAAAAATCTCCTTTGAGCAGATTTATGCCGGAAGCAAACCCGTAATCCGCTTTGTTTCTGCGCTTGAGGCCGTTAAGTTTTATTATAATACAGAAAGCGGAGAGAAAAAGGTTGTGAAGTTTGTTCCGGCTCAGGTCAATCAGATGTACAATCAGTTTATCGACGCCATTGCCTCCAAAAACATCAGCGTGAAAATCAGGCGCAGTTTTCTTTGAACAACCCAAAGTCATTATTTGGAGCGCTTTTGTTGAAATTTGCACCAATGACCAGGAGATATTTTTTCGCGACTACATGAAAAAAATTTTACTTTTGCACAAAATCAATGGTTCATGAAAGACAATAAGACTCTCTCCCGTATTTTTCTGGTAATAGCCATTATGGCTCTGTTCGCGTTTCTGCGTATTTTTATCGAACTGCCGAATATATCACCGGTTGCAGCTATAGCTCTTTTCGGAGGTACATTTATTAGCCGCAAAGGCCTGGCTGTGGTTTTGCCGCTGGCCATTCTTTTCGCCAGTGATGCTATTCTCGGCTTCTACAGCCCATTTCTCATGGCTTTTGTTTATGGATCGTTTGCATTGATCGCAGTTGTTGGCCTCTGGCTTCGCAATCACATGAAATTCCACAATGTAATGCTGGCATCCATTGCCTCATCAGTGTTATTCTTTATTGTATCCAATCTGGGTGTTTGGGCTGAAGGAATCTGGTATCCAATGAACGTGACCGGTCTTACTGAATGTTTTGCCATGGCCATTCCATTCTTCCGTTATGAACTGGCCGGAACACTTGGCTTCACCCTTGTTTTCTTCGGCATGTATCAGTTTGCCACATCACGCATCAGCGCTTTCAAAGCTGCATAAGCAATTTTAATATTTCCGAAACAGCATCTTCATCGGTGCTGTTTTTTTTGTTTTATCATTATTGTTTCCGATAACGAAATTAAATATAATGTTAATATTTTCTTTAGCGGTCTGACTTATCATAACTCTGCGTAAATTGTCGGGTCAAATTCACTTGTACACAAATTCCTTCAAAATGAAGAAATTCTTCCTGTTTTTATCGGTAAGCTTCACTATTTATGCTCTTCAAGGGCAGATTGTTGTAAACACTACTCCAACTGCGCAGCAATTGGCTGAATTACTTGCAGGCAGCAATCTCGTTGTAAGTAATGCCTCACTGACCGGCGCTGCGTCGGCGCATGGCAGTTTCAGTAATGGCGGATCGCAGGTTGGAATGACATCGGGGGTGCTTTTATCCACAGGAAATGTAACAACCGCGCCGGGGCCGAATACCGTGGGAAACACATCCAATGAACTTGGTACTGCTGGAACAACTCAAATGACAGCCCTGGCGGGAGCTACAACCTATGACGCGATTACGCTTGAATTTGATTTTAATGTGCAGTCCGACTTCATACAGTTCAATTACATTTTTGCTTCGGAAGAATATCCGGAATATGCACCACCCGTAAGCTCCAGCTATAACGATGTTTTTGCTTTCTTCATTTCAGGCCCGGGCATCACTGGCGAAGAAAATATTGCACTTATTCCTAATACTTCAACGGCTGTTGCTATCAATAATATCAACGCCATCACAAACACGCAGTATTATGTGGATAATGCCGGCGGAACAGATGTTTCGTTTGATGCATTCACTACCATGCTTACCGCACGCCGGGATGGTCTGACGCCTTGTTCAACCTATCACCTAAAGCTGGTGATTGCCGATGCAGGTGACCGAAAGTACAATTCAGCTGTATTGCTGCAGGAAAATAGTCTGGTGCAGGGTGTTGTCGAAGTAAACACTGAAACCATAAATGCTGACTCAATAGCGCTGGAAGGCTGTATTGAAGCCAGTTTTTCCTTTTCGCTCGATCAGGTTTCTGCAACGGATAAAACCATTAATTTTCAGATTGCAGGTACGGCAACAAACGGGGTTGATTATTCGCCCATCGCGTCAAGTCTCACTATTCCTGCCGGTCAAACACAGGCATCGGTTTTCATTCATGCCATCTCCGACGGAATTCCCGAAGGGCAGGAATCCATTCTCATCATCTATAAGCCTGAAGTGTGTTCTGATTGGGACACTGCGTATCTGTTCATCGACGATGCCCAACCGATTATTTATTCATTGGCTGGTACGAATTTGGATTGTTATGGCGACCATTCAGGCGAGATTCTCATCAATTCCAGTGGTGGATTTCCGCCATACACCTATCATCTCACAAACCCTTTTGGACAGATAAATCAATATACTGCAAATCCAGTAACAGGGCTTGAGGCCGGTCAGTATAAGGTCTACGTATATGACTCCTACGGCTGCAAAGCTGAAGCTTTGGTGATAGGCGGATTATTCAATGCAGGCACTACTTTTCTTCCGGACGGATCGGGAGTCACCTATTCATCCACTCTTAATATTACCGGTTTTAATACCGGCGCTACACTTACATCGCTGAGCATGTTGCAAAATATCTGTCTGAACATGGAGCACAGTTATCTTGGAGATTTATTAATCACCATGCAGGCTCCCGGAGGACAATCTGTACAATTAAGCAGTGGTGGTGGTGGCTCTTGTGATTTAGGAGAACCAATCGCAACCGGGCCAATTGATGGATCAGCAAGCAGTTATCTGACGGATCCAGGTATAGGTTATGATTATTGTTTCAACGTTTCCCCAATGTATGGAACCATGGTGTCTGAAAGCAATAATTTTACAAGAAATTACACCGATGCTCAGGGACATAATTATACTGACAATTATTTGCCTGCCGGCAGTTATACACCTGAACAAAGCCTGAGTAATCTTATTGGAACCCCGCTAAACGGCACCTGGACTGTTTTTGTAACTGATCAGATGGGACTTGATAATGGTTATATTTTCAATTGGACCATCAGTTTTGTTAGTGATTTGCCCGATACAATTGTTATTCTTTCTCAACCAGACTCTATAGGAATCAGCAGTTTTATAACCAATGCCACTTGTGGTGCTGCCAACGGTTCAATCAACATTTCTGCCAATGGTGACTTTTCGCCATATACCTATTTATGGAACACAGGTGCTATAACCGAAGACCTCAGTGCAGTGACTGCCGGAGCATATTCTGTAACTGTTACTGATACGCACAACTGCCATGACTCGGCATTTTTTGCAGTAAGTAATACCAGTTCATTGTCGCTTACATCGGTTGTTTCACCGGTTCTTTGCACCGGTGGAAATAACGGTTCTATTAATATTTCTGTGTTTGGGGGTATTCCAACCTATAGTTACAACTGGAGTAACGGAGCCACTTCGGAAGACGTTGTAAATCTTGCTGCCGGTAGTTATTCTGTGACAATTACCGATGCAATCGGTTGCCAGATTATTCGCCTTTTTCAGGTTACCACAATGCCACCTGTACAGATTACACTGATTAATCAGCAAAGTGAAATGTGTTCGTTGGGCAATGGTTTAATTAATATAAGTGCATCGGGTGGAAGCGGCTCTTATGGCTATTTGTGGAACAATGGTTCTAACGGATCATCTATCTCTGCATTGCATACTGGAACCTATTCAGTCACTGTAACAGACGCCTATGGATGCTCAGCCACCAATTCATGGTTTATTCCTAACGATGTTTCGAACTGCGCAGCTTACTGTTATCTAACTGTAACAGAGAATTCCGTAATCGACGATCAGTGTGGTCAGTCGGTTGGCAGCATTGATGTTTCGATTAACGATGCGGTACAGCCCTATCTTGTTCAATGGTCAAACGGGGCTTCGACTGAAGATCTTTCTGGTCTGACACAGGGAAATTATTCAATTACAGTTACCGATGCCAATCAATGTGTGGCTTCTATTGCAGTAAATGTTGGCAACAACACTGGTTCACTGGCAGCATCAGTAAATACTATTCAGAACGAAACCTGCGGCAGCAGTAACGGTTCTGTTGATATTTCGGTTTCAGGCGGCGCACTGCCTTACTCTTTTGTTTGGAGCAATGGTACATTGACAGAAGACCTATCTGGCATTTCGGCTGGTAATTATTCCCTGACAATTACTGATGCAAACCTGTGTCAGGTAGTGAAAACATATAATGTTTTGAATGATGTCGGCACACTTCAGGTCACTGCTGCGCTGACTCATGAATCCTGCGGAGCAGTGAATGGAGCCATAAATCAAACTGTTACGGGCGGCTTTGGAACCAGCACCTATACATGGTCCAACAGTTCTGCAATGCAGGATATAACTGGTCTTTCAGCTGGTACTTATTCATGTACAATCACCGATGCAGGAGGTTGTTCCATGCAGCGGGTTTATAATATCATTAATCTTGCGGGACCGCTAGCAATCACAAACACTACTGTTACAAATGAACAATGCGGAAATTCGCAGGGCGCTATAAATCTAACGGTCTCTGGTACCGGATTGACATATCTATGGAACACCAATGCTACAACTGAGGACCTAAGCGGGCTTCAGGCAGGCACGTACATCTGCACAATCACAAATTCGAGCGGATGTACTTTAGTTTCAAATTCCATCCATGTTTTTGACGCTCCCGGAACAATTGAAGTAAGCACCCAGACTATAGTTCACGAAGTATGCGGAAATGGAAACGGTTCAATCAATGTAAATGTAAGTGGCGGTACAGGCCCCATGACCTATCTCTGGTCCAATGGTTCCACATCGCAGGATATTTACTTGCTTCATGCATCAAACTACACGATCACTGCTACAGACAGCATCGGATGCGCTTTTGTATATTCTGAATCAGTCGACAATATTCAGGGAACAATTGCACTGCAGAGTGTTGTAATCACAGATGAAACCTGCGGAAATACAAATGGAGCTATCAATATTTCCATTAGTGGTGGTACAACACCATACGCATATTTATGGAGTAATAATGCTACATCGCAGGATTTGAGCGGTATTTCGGCAGGTACTTATTCTGTCACCGTTCATGATGTTAACGGTTGCGAATTGTTATATCAGGAGACGGTCAGCAACATTGCAAACAGTATGACAGCAGTATGGCAAGTTACCAACGAGATTTGTACCAACGCTTCAGGTGCGGTTGATCTCACTGTTTCCGGAGGCACCGTTCCTTATACATTTTTGTGGAGTAATTCTTCAACTACTGAGGATTTATCAGCTTTGGCCGCAGGGAACTATTCATGCACGGTAACGGACAACGCTGGTTGTAAAATTCATACAGGTCCCATTGCTGTTAATAATTTTTCGGCAGGCATGACAGCAACCTCTGTAGTTACTGATGAGACCTGCAACCAGTCCAATGGTGCGATTGACATAACTGTTAGCGGCGGAGTTTCTCCTTTTATCTACATCTGGAGCAATGCTGCTGCAACGCAGGATTTAAGCGGTCTTTCAGGTGGCACCTATTCATTCACTGTAACGGACATTAACGGTTGTTCGGTGAGCGGAAATGCAATAGTGGATTCAACGTCCGGCAATATGGCTCTGAGTGCGGTTATTACTGACGAGACCTGCAACAGTAATACCGGAGCAGTTAATCTTTCAGTGAATGGCGGCGTTTCTCCATACTCATTTTTATGGAGCAATGCACAATCAAGTGAGGATTTGAGTGGTCTAACAGCGGGTCAATACACATGTACGGTGACAGATAATACCGGCTGTATGTTGGTAAGTCAACCGTTCACTGTGGCTGATAATCCCGGAACACTTGGCATTACAGGCATTGCAGTGACAAATGAAATCTGCAATCATAATAATGGTCGCATTAATCTGACTGTAGTAGGTGGAACAACTCCTTATACTTTTAATTGGAGCAACGGAATTCACACAGAAGACCTGAACAATCTCACCGCTGGTTTGTATTCTGTTACAGTAATAGATGCTTCTGGATGCAGTGCGGTTTCACAGGCCGTTGTTTATGACGATAACGGATCCTTCGGAATTACGGCATCTGCAATTACTGATGAACATTGTAATGATCAGACCGGGGCCATCGATATTTCAGTGAGTGGTGGAACAATTCCATATACCTACCTGTGGAGCAACAGCGCATCAACACAGGATATTTCGGCCATCAGCGAAGGAAATTATCAGGTGTATGTCACCGATGCGTCGGGTTGTTCCGATAATCAGAATTTCATCGTACTGAATCAAGGTTCTGACCTTGCGCTAACCAATGCAATCATTACTCAGACTATTTGTAATGCAAGTAATGGTAGAATTGATATTTCTTTTTCGGGAGGAATAGCTCCGTATATGTTCAACTGGAGCAATGGAAGCCACCTGCAGAATCTGAGCAATGTGAATGCCGGAAATTATTCAGTTACAATAACCGATGCGTTTGGCTGTATGACAACCGGAACATGGACTGTCGGAAATCAGCCAGGAACGCTCGTTTCTGCAAGTATTTCTGCTGATGAATATTGTGGAAATAGTTCAGGCAGCATTATGGTTAGTACTTCAGGTGGTGCAACTCCTTATAATTTCGAATGGAACAATGGCTCCACAGTCGAGGATCTATCAAGTCTTCATGCCGGGAATTACTCATTAACGGTAACCGATTACTTTGGATGTGAAATCATTTTGTTTGATACGGTTGTTAATATCACAAGCGGAATCAGCATTGTGCAAGATTCGTTGTTCAATGAAAGCTGCGGCCAGAGTGATGGAGCCGTGTATGTTACCATTCAGGGTGGAGCAGCGCCATACAGTATCCTGTGGAATACAGGCGCCATTACGGATGATATAGCCGGGCTGAGTGCCGGAAACTATTCGCTTACAGTGACAGATGCAACTTCATGTTCGCAGTTAATGAATGTGCAAATCATCAACAATGCTGGAGGAATGGTTTTGTCATATTCAAACACACAGGACGAATTCTGCGGGCATTCGGATGGTTTTATCGACATTGAGGTTACAGGTGGGTTTGCGCCTTATTCCTATGATTGGTCAAATGGAGATACAACACAGGACATTATTTTACTTTCCCACGGAACCTATGTCGTTACTGTCACTGACAATAACGGGTGCAGCATGAATAGTTCTTTTTCAATTGTAAACTTAACCGGATCTGGCATTTTAGCAAGTGCCGTTGTTGAAAACACAATATGCATTTCAACTACAGGTTCAATTGACCTTTCTGTAACCGGGGGATTGCAGCCATTAACTTTTCTCTGGAACAATGGCTCAACAAGTCAGGATATTTTTTCAGTAGATGACGGATCTTATTCAGTGATAATTTCCGATGCTGCTGGTTGCAGTGATACAAACACATATGTGGTTGATCAGGATTTTAATGAAAACCTCGAATTCTACTATGTCTGGACTGAGAACGATAATTGCTGGCAGAGCCAGGGTTATGTTTACTGGGACGGTTTGGGCGCTTCTTTTTTCACCTATCTCATCAATGATGTGCCCAATGCAAACGGATATGCACCTTCTCTTACAACTGGCTGGTACGAAGCTTCAATTGTGGATGAATTTGGTTGCCGGCTCGACAGTACTGTTTATGTTGACAATCTCGCGACTTTTAATATTTCCGGAATTGCCAGCGATGAGCTCTGCGGCGGAAATGACGGAGCCATTGACCTGAGTGTTGATGGTGCAGGTCCCTATTCCTATTGGTGGAGCAATGGTGCAATTACAGAAGACCTGAATGGACTTTCAGCAGGAACGTATTCAGTGACAGTTACCGATGGTAGCTGCTCGGATGACTATGCTGTCACAATCGGAAATGAATTTGATTTTGCAACCAGTATCTCTGTAATTAATGAAAGTTGTGGCGATGGCACTGGCAGTATTGATCTTTCAGTTAATCCATACGTCACCAGTACATACAGCTATTTATGGAGCAACGGAGCCACAACACAGGATCTGAACGGAATCAGCGCCGGAGTTTATTACTGCACTGTAACCCGCGTTTCAAGCGGCTGTTCAAGAATAGTGAGTGATACTGTTTTTTCTGTTTCAAGCGGACTTGAAATTGCTGCTTTGATCGAATCTGATTCATGTTCGCTAGGAATCGGCAGTTGTCAGATATTGCTGACAGGTGGATCGGGCATGTATGATTATTACTGGGGCCATGGCCCGGTATTGCTTTCATTGAATAATCTTGTGGCGGGTGATTATACATTCACCGCAATCGATATGAATGATGACTGTTCCACAACGGAATTCATTGAAATTCCTGACATCAGAACATTTCATGCTTCGGCAATTTTGGCTGATGCCAGCTGTTCAACATGCAACGATGGAATGATTGATTTGACAGTGACTGGCGTTCCGGGATATACAAATGCATTCACGTATTCGTGGAGCCATGGTCCGACCGTGCAGGACGGCGTTTCACTCACCCCTGGTATTTACACTGTTACAATTTCATCGTCAACTGGATGTGACACAACAATGACTTTTGAAGTCAAGTTTCCCGATATTGTTTCCATAGATGAAGCAAACTTGAATATTCTGCAGATAAGTCCCAATCCGGCTGACGGAGAATGTGTCATTTCGTGGAATATCATCAACGGCGAAAAAGGAGTAATACAAATCACTGACATGAACGGCAGAAAACTTCGCCGATGGAAAGTTTCAGGTGAAGCAAGCACGATTTTCGAAACCGCTCTGCTGGCTCCCGGACAATATGTTGTTGTTTTGAATACGGATAGCAACGTAACACGAAAGAAGCTTGTTGTTGCGAGATGAACCAGTAGTCAGTAGCCAATAGTCAGTAGTCAGTTGGATTATCCTCACAACTGACTGCTATAAATTTATTCAACTGTGGGCGCGCGTCTCCTTCTTGCAGCCACGTGGAACGAGGCAAGTTGTTTTCTGTTGACGTGTGACCAGAAGCAACTGGATTTTTCTCGTTGATTCAGAATGAATACACAACCCCAACTCCACCACTCGCCGAATAATAGCGGTACCAGCTCTTCTCAGGGAAACTTAGTTTAACAAGGTGTTGCAGAAAAGTTGTGTAATTCAGGTCTGCACGCAGACTCCAGCTGTCAGCAAGTTTGTATTGCGCAAATAATCCGGCGCCGGCTGTCATTATGAAGGGGCGGTCACCGATGTCAATCACCTGATCTGAATGGTGGTCTTCGTATACTGCCTGAAAGTCAAAATCACACAAATGGCGCGTTGTAAAAATATGCGATATCCCAAACTGAATGGAAGGTCCGAAGCTGAATTTATCGTGGCTGATGACACTGTACTGCACCTGTGCAGAAGCATTCAGAAACCGGTAGCGGTAATCATCATTTACGGTGAGACCAACATATTCATAATCTGTATTTATGTACATTGAATCACACCTGTTGGATGATTTTTCCTGAAGCCGGTTCATCGAAAGGGTTGCGCCGACCGAGAATCGTCCGAAATTATGCGAATATCCGAAAGCAGCATTGTAAAAGAAGCCGTTTTCCTGCTCCTGAACAATGGCATTGTAAATGTCAATCAGCGGTCCTCCCTTATCAATCAGCTGAAAACCCGATGTACCGCCATTGAACTGCAGGTTGAGGTTATTGTTCTGGGCAGATCCAATAATAGAAAACAGAATAAACGCAAAACAAATACTTTTCATTTTTTTCTGATTTATTGTAACATATTTTGTGCGTCTCTCTACATTATTGAGAAAACTGTTATTCCATCACCAGCTTCGCAACCCGCATTCCATCTGCCGTTTTCAGTTGCAGAAAATAAATTCCAGCATCAAGACTACCGATACAAATGTCTCCACTTGTGAATCCCGATTGCATCAACTGTCCGGTTGATGAAAAAATGGAGTACTGAAGATTGGCTCCCGAAGCGATGTTGAGATAGATGATGTCGTTTGCCGGATTTGGATAAAAAACAATCTCTGAACTGTTTTCGTGTCCCGCTATATCGGTGCTGACAGGAATAATGTTGAGTACGATTCCTTCAAGCACGCCCATGGAGTAGGGGAACGACGGATCGGGAACGAGCCACCAGCCATCGGTTGAGCCACCCCACCCGAAATTGATATGAAAATAGCCATCGGCGCGGTAACCGTCAACGACCACGTTGTGTCCGGTACTCCAGGCAGCGTCGACCACCGCCAGGTGAGCCGGCCAGCCGTTTTTCATATTGCTGATGAGTGTTTCATACATGACTGAATCGGTGTTTGTGTGCAGTTCACAACTCACAAAACCGAAACGCTGAAAAGCTGCGTATGCCTGACTTACACTGAAAGTGCCGGAGCCCGCTGATGTGTACACCTGTGTACAAGCTGTGCCGCAGGCGAAAACGATAGCCGCTGCTGTTGATGAAGTTGCGTCGAGACCCGATTGAAACAATATGTCCACCGAATCAAGCCAATCGTTTAGTACCGGAAATGTTGGAAATCCAAGCGAGTCAGCATCATCGTCGATGTAATAATTGCGGCCTGCATAGTTGTGATGATAATCGTCTCCATCATCAAAGCGTGTGTTCTGCGTTGTTTTCAGATAGTTGACGATTTGCCCCATGGCAATGGCCGGACATCCGGCATAGCTGCGGCTTCCGGAGACAGGATCCATCGGACACATTTGATTGTATGGCGCACTCTGTGTCCAGTGAGTTTCAACCCAACCGCCGGTAGTAGTTGTTCCCGAGTCAGGCCAGTACTGGAGTTTGGGCGATTGTAGGATTTGATTACTCAGCAATTCCCATTGATTGTGAATATCTGTTTTTTGCGAACTATTCAGCAAAGTTGCTTTTGCAATTCTGTTTGAAATGTCTTTGTCGAGAATTTGTGCAAACGGCATTGATACATCGAACTGAGAAGTTGATGACCACGCAATCACCGGCGACACATGTTCATTGGCAGCAACAATTATATAATGATGAGGCGCTGCATTGACGACATAATAAAGTGTGTCTCCGGAAAAATTTGTACGCGGAGTGACTGATTGCACTGAGCATGTAAGATTGTTCTGTTGAAGAAATTCAATAGCAACTAATTGTGCTTTTTGCATCGAAATGTGTTGAGCAAAGCCGGTAAGCGACCAGACACAAAAGAAAAATAAAAGCCCCCTTTTCATATTCTTTTTTGAGTGCAATGTAGAAATATTTCATTTATTGAGGGACAGTGTGTTAAAACTTTATACGAATTGGGAAAATGAATATATAAAACCAGTGATGAAACCTCACTGACGCGATGGACTTCTTCTATTGAACTTCAAATTACTTCGCAAAATCAATCGAAGGCTGCTGTCGCACTTCGATACAACGGAGCAATCAATTATATCATGACTTCTCTTCGTTACTCAGTGTGACAGCAGCCTTAGCCCCGCTGTTCGTGCTTCGACTCCGCTCAGCATGACAGCGGCGGGGCTCTGCGTGAAAGCAGCATTAACCCCGCTGTCATCCTGAGTTTTTCGAAGCGAAGCGTAGAAAAGTATCGAAGGAGACAGCGAGTAACACTCTATTTTTCGCTCGTCATTTCCCGGTCGCAAATTTTGCGGATGAAAGCTATAATATTGTCAGATTCGCTTTCCCAGTAAGTATAATCATGACCATAGCCTTTTGGGAAATGCGACACCGGCTCAACTTTACCTATCTTCAGTAATGTTTTATTCAACGTATCGGACTGATTCCAGGTAACAACGCGGTCTTGCTGTGCATGCCCGATATAGATGGGCAGGGTCCATTTATCAGCATTGCGTAAAAGATTATCATCACCTTCCCAGCGCTCCGGATACTCTTCGTAGCTGCCATAGAAATAAGTCATAAGATTGTCATCGGTCATCATGGTCTGATCATAATCGCCTGAAAGGACAACAGCACCATCAAACACCTCCGGCATATCAATGCCTAATGCAAAAGCACCGCGCGCACCGGTTGACAGACCAACAATAAAATTGTTCGCTTCATTTGTAAACAATTTGAATGAGTCGCGTAAATACACTATTACTGTGTCTGTAAGCCAGGAGCGGAGCGGTTGTTCGGCCATGGTTGGCAGCGTCTCATCGAAAGTTTGTGATGCATACATGCTTTTACCCATGTCTGGTATGATGATATTGAAACCAGCATCGCGCAGTTTATTGCAGAGTGTAGTCTGTTCGCACCATCCGAGTGGGTTGAGATTCCAGCCATGAAGCAACAGAATATTGCCGCGGCTGAAAAAAGTATTGGCCGGAATCAGATATACTTTACGGTCGCTATCAACCCACGGAATATTCAATGTAGTATCGGGCGGACGTTGCACCGAAGTCAGGACAGATCCTGCGTTTTTCAGCAATTTTGCTGAGTTGTCCGAAGTGCATGATGCCAGCAAGGCAATTATTAACACGAAACTGTAAGAAATAATTCTTTGAAATTTTGATTTGATGCGCATAGAAGAAAAGTTATCAACAACACTTTTTGAAGGAGTAAAAATATATATTTTTATCGAAACGAAATTTTTAAAAGCAAAGGAAAGGAATTCATGTCTCAGTTTGTTCATTTACACTTGCATACCATTTATTCAGTTCTCGATGGAGCAGCCAACATAAAAAAACTGTTGAAGCGAGCTGCAGCATTGAATATGAATTCTGTTGCCGTGACCGATCACGGACAAATGTTTGGGATTTTGGAGTTTGTCACCGAAGCAAAGAAAGCAGGCATAAAACCCATTATCGGATGCGAGACCTATGTGGCCCGCAACAGCATGGATCAGACGACTGCAAAGGAAGACCGCAGCGGCCATCACCTTATTTTGCTCGCTAAAAACATGCAGGGTTACCGCAATCTGGTGAAACTTATTTCTCAGGCCAACCTGAAAGGGTTTTTCTATACACCCCGGATCGACAAGGATTTACTTTCGAAATATCACGAAGGGCTGATTGCATGCTCTGCCTGTCTGGGCGGCGAAATTCCGCAGCTGATCATGAATCGCAGCGAGGAAGAAGCATTGAAATCGATAGAATGGTACAAAAGTCTTTTCGGTGACGATTATTATCTTGAAATGATGGATCATGGTCTGCCGGAACAGAAGCAGGTGAATGAAGTTCTGGTGCGGCTTTCACAAAAATCGGGTGTAAAATTAATCGCCACAAACGATGTTCATTATGTAAATAAAGAAGATTTCGAGGCACACAAAATTCTTATCCGCATCAATACCAACAAGGATGATAATGATGATTTGTATTATACCGGAAATGAATATCTGAAATCTTATGACGAGATGCTCGCGCTTTTCGGCGATCATCCGGAGGCATTGGCGAATACGGTTGAAATTTCTGACAAAGTTGAAGAGTTTAGTATCGAGCATGATGTGATGCTGCCAGCTTACCCAACGCCGAAGGAATTCAGCAGCGATTTTGAGTACATGGCGCATCTGGCGCTGGAAGGAGTGAAAGGCAGATACGCTGATTTCAACGACGAAATAAAAGACCGGCTTGATTTCGAATTGGCTACCATTGAAAAAATGGGCTTCGCAGGATATTTTCTTATTGTGCAGGACTATATCCGAAAAGCGCGCGAAATGGGCGTTTTGGTCGGTCCAGGCCGTGGAAGTGCTGCAGGTTCTATCGTTGCATATGGTCTTGGAATTACGAATATTGACCCCATAAAATACAATTTACTGTTTGAACGTTTTCTCAATCCCGACCGAATATCAATGCCCGATATTGATGTCGACTTTGATGATTACGGGCGCGATTCGGTGATTGATTATGTGATTAATCAATATGGTGCCGACAAGGTGAGTCAGATCATCACATTCGGCAAACTCGGCGCTAAATCTTCGATTCGCGATGTTGCCCGTGTTATGGGTGTTGAACTTTCTTTGTCGAACCGAATAGCAAAACTCATCCCTGATGGCCCCAAAGTCACGCTTGACGATGCGATGCGAAACAAGGATTTTGAGGATCTGTATAATTCAAATCAGGATGTTAAAAAAGTAGTTGACATTGCCCGCACGCTGGATGGAAATGTGCGCAGCACCGGCGTGCATGCATGCGGTGTTATCATCGGCAGAGAGGATCTTTCGAATTATGTTCCGATGGCTCGTGCCAAGGATTCAATCCTGCCATTGGTTCAGTATGATGGTTCACTGGTCGAGAAGGCCGGATTGCTGAAGATGGACTTCCTTGGACTGAAAACACTCTCAATCATCAAAGACGCACTGGAACTTATAGAGGCAAGGCATAAAAAAAAGATAGACATTGATAATATTTCACTTGAAGAAGAGAAAACATACAAGCTCTATCAGAAGGGAGAGACGATTGGCACCTTTCAGTTTGAATCAGAAGGTATGCGATCATGGCTTAAAAAGCTCAAACCAACGCACATTGAGGATTTGATTGCCATGAATGCTTTGTTCCGCCCGGGGCCGATGGGATTTATACCGAATTTTATTGCCCGTAAACATGGAGCTGAAAAGGTTGAATATCCGCACAGCCTGGCTGAAACTGTGCTGCAGGACACTTATGGCATTATGATCTATCAGGAGCAAATCATGCTCCTTTCGCAGCGATTGGCCAACTTCACCAAAGGCAAAGCTGATGAACTTCGCAAAGCCATGGGTAAAAAGAAGATGGACCTTATTGACAAGCTTCGCAGCGAATTTATTGAAGGAGCCAAAGCCAATGGTATTGAAAAGGCGCTTGCCAACGACATTTACGACACCATGGCGAAGTTTGGTGAGTATGGCTTTAATAAATCCCACTCGGCTGCCTACACTGTACTGGCCTATCAGACCGCATGGCTGAAAGCCAATTATCCTCCCGAATATATGGCTGCGGTGCTCGGACATAACCTGAACGATCTGAAAAAAGTCACATTCTACATCAACGAATGTCGCCGCATGGGAATTGCAGTGCTCGGTCCCGATGTGAACGAAAGCTTGCTGAAATTCTCTGTAAACAAGGAAAATCAGATTCGTTTCGGATTGGCTGCATTGAAAAACGTGGGTGAATCGGCCGCACAATCCATCATCGACGAAAGGAATACCAACGGAAACTATACTGAAATTAATGATTTTTTCAAGCGCAATAATTTTCGTAATGTAAACAAGCGTGCGCTTGAATCATTGGCTATGGCTGGAAGTTTCGACAATATGAATACGCACCGCGCTCAGTTTTTCCATACAGACCAGGATGGTGTTGTTTTTCTCGAAAAAATGACAAAGCATGCCTCGCAGATGCAGGAAAAACTTAATTCACAGCAGGCTTCGTTGTTTGGAGAAATGGAAGAAGCTACCTTCCCGGCTATGGAAATGCCTGAATGTTTACGTTGGAATCTCGATGACAAACTTGCAAAAGAACTTGATGTAGCGGGCTTTTATATCAGTGGACACCCGCTGGATGAATTCGTTGATGAAGTAACACATTTTAGCACACATCAAATTCAGGAAATTTCTGACGGGCTCGATGTGATGAAAGTTGGAACTGACCTTCTGTTTTCTGGTGTTGTAAAAGATCTGCAGGAAAAGCGAGATAAAAACGAAAATATGTATTCGGCTTTCACGCTGTTTGATTATTCCGGCGAAATTACACTGCGTGCATTTAAGGATGATTATATCAAATATAAATCGGTGCTCGAAAACGGACAGAAAGTTTTTGTGCATGCCAAGGTCGATGCCGGAAGGTTCGGCCGTGACCCGGATTCGCGTGAATTACGACTGCAAAGTATATCAAAGCTGGCTGGCTATTTCGATCAGAAAATTGCAGCTGTTTTATTTCACGTTCCAATGGCTGAAATATCAGCAGAAAGTACGCGGAGAATCGATGAAATTTTGAACGCCCATGCCGGAAATATAGCCATCAGATTTCTCCTGATGGACCCCGAAAATAAAGAGGTGGTCAAGCTCAGCAATCCGTATTTGAAAACAGATATTGCAGGAATTTCATTGATTGCCGATCTTGAGTTTGTGAATGGGTATGATGTAAGAAGCATTATTCTGAGTTCTGAGATTCCATTCCGAAAAAAGATGACCGAAGTGGTTGTTGCAGAAATCCCGGAAGAAGTAAATACTGATGAATATCAGGAATAGCAAACTAAAACTGGTTTGGATTTACGGTTAAATTGCGTAATTTTGTAATTGTTCTAACTTTAAAATATAGTATTTATGGCACATCAATTCACCGATGCTGATTTTGAAAAAGACGTCCTGCAGAGCGACGTTCCTGTTATTGTTGATTTTTGGGCAGAGTGGTGCGGTCCATGTCGCATGATTGGGCCTATCATCGAAGAGCTTGGAAATGATTATGCCGGCAAAGCAAAAGTCGGCAAAGTGAATGTGGATGAAAATCCGCAAATCACTTCGCAATTCGGCATCCGGAATATTCCCACTGTTTTATTTTTCAAAGGCGGACAGCTTGTTGACAAACATGTTGGCGCTGCATCGAAAAGAACATTTGAAGAAAAACTACAGAAGCTGCTTTGATAGATTGGAATGACAACAGGCTGCAGCAGTTCGGGTATCTCGGATTGCGCGCACGTCAGGTAGTAGAAGGATTTATAACGGGGCTTCACAAGAGCCCCTTTCATGGTTTTTCGGTTGAATTTTCCGAACATCGGCAATACAATTCGGGAGAGAGCACGCGCTTTATCGACTGGAAACTTTTTGCCAGAAGCGAAAAACTTTTTATCAAACGTTTCGAAGAAGAGACCAACCTGCGCTGTCGTATTATCATTGACGGCTCTGCATCGATGCTCTTTCCCGGCGACAGCAGCAAACCGCAGGAACTGCAAAGCAAATATCATTTTTCGGTATTTCTGGCAGCTGTTTTCATGATCATTTTCCGTCAGCAGCGCGATGCTGTTGGATTGTCATTGATCAACAAGGAGCTCGAAACACACACTGCTGCGAAATCCACGTTTATTCATCATCAGTATCTGATGAGTATTCTGGAAAAGCATCTTGAGAAAATTAAAAAGGAACCGGCTCCCGAAACGCAGCTGGTACCGGCATTGCATGAGATTGCCGAACGAATTCATCGTCGCTCCATGGTCATCATTTTCAGCGATCTGTTCGATGCTGCGCACGATCCCGATGCCTTGCTTGATGCACTGCAACATCTCCGGCATAATGGCAACGAAGTGATTGTTTTTCACACGCTCGATAAAAAGTTCGAAGAAGATTTTGAATTCGGGAATATGCCGCATAAATTTATTGATCTGGAAAACCGCTCTGTGATTAAAATCAGGCCGGCCGAAGTCAGAGAAATGTATCAGAAGAATTTCGCAAAACTCATGAGTGAAATTCGCACAAAATCGCCTCAGTACGGAGTCGATTATGTTGAGGCTGATTTGAATGCCGGACTGGAAGGTGTTCTACTTCCGTTCTTCGCCCGCCGTAGAATGTGATTCAGCAAGCTTCTTATAATATTTCATTCTTGTGTATAAGTACACAATAGTAAGTATCAAAATCATAAAAAATCCCAGCAGCAGTCCTGTGAAAAGTGTTTTTCCAGCTGATTGTTTCAATTCCGTTGCACTGTTTTCATTAATCGCTTTGCTGGATATTTGAGCTGGAAGTCCGACTGATGCAGCCATTTTCTGATATTTCAGCGCTTCTTCAAATTCCCCAAGGGCCGAATAGTTTTCACTCAGTTGTTGCAAAATTGTTCTAAGTCCCGACAAATAATTCATATCCGCCGCAAATTCGTATGCATTCAGCAAGTACTGATTCGCTTCTTCATATTTTTTGTTTTTTGAAAGAATAAAACCTTGTTGCATGAGCGCGTCGCAGGCCAACAAATTATTATCGGTTTCCACACATCGGTTCAGGGCTTCAAAAAGATAAAACTCCGCGCTATCCGGTTTATTCTCATCGCTCAGGAGTTTGGAGTAAAATATTTGTGCATTTATAAGTTCAATATCATTTTTGTTCTGTTTGCTTAAGTCAATGGCTTTCACAATAAATTTTCGGGCCTGTGCAAAATCGCTGCTAATCCGGTAATTGTCGCCCAGATTTGAAAGAACCATTGATAGGTGCTGACTGTCGTTGACCAGGGTGAAATATCCGAGCGCTTTTTGATAAAACTCATTGCCTTTAAGCTTATTGCCGGCTTCGGAATAGGCACTGCCGATATTGATCCAGGTTTGCGCTTCGCCAAATGCATTGCCGGTGGTGCGTTCGAAATCGCCTGAAAGTCTGTAGTATTCAATGGCTTTTGGATAATCACCGTTAATCTGAAAAATCTGACCGAGGTTGTTTAATCCATAGGCCATTCCTGAAGTATCTTTTAGCGATCGATCAATATTCAGACTGACGGTGTAATACTTTTCAGCTTGCTTAAAATTGCTCAACTGATAATATACCATTCCGGTATTATTGGCTGCGGCTGACATTCCGGCTGCATTATTGAGCAATTTATAAAACCGGTAACTTTTTTTGAAAGAAGCAATAGCAATGTCGTATTGACTAAGGTAGTACTGAGCTAAGCCAATGTTGATGAGACTTTCGGCCATTGTCAGCGTATCCGATTGCTTTTCTGAAACTTTATATGCAGCTTCCGCAATGCTTAAACTCGTTTGCATGTCTGATTGCCTAAATTCGACAGCCAGTACGTTCAGAGAGTCGGCAGCGGATATATTTTCCTGAGCATCGACAGTAAGTGATGTCCAGACAATAAGCAATATTATTGTAAAAATATTTTTCATGAAAAACAAAAATACAACCTTTTTGGGGAATAATATCGATTTCAATTTTGTCGTGTAACTACGTGAATAATAGATAATAGGAGCACTTATTGAAAATTGGAGGTCGCAAATTGCGTCCTCCAATTTAGAGCGATTTGCGTATTTTAGTTGAATTGAAAAGCGACAACAAATGATTACAAATATTTATATCCGACAGTAAATACTTAATAACCGAATAATTATGTAAACAGGTAGTTATTTTGCAATAAAAACGCCATGAAGACAGAAACCATCTCAGTATTCCCGGACGAAATTATCCTGAATAAAATATTTCTTATCCGGGGCAAAAAAGTGATGATCGACCGTGACCTGGCTGAAATGTACGATGTAGAGACAAAAAGATTAAAGGAGGCGGTTAAACGAAATATTGAACGCTTTCCAAAGGACTTTATGTTTGAAATGAATAAAAGGGAATTTAAAAATTGGAGGTCGCAATTTGCGACCTCCAATTCCGACAACATGGGTCTACGCTATGCTCCGTGCTGTTTTACAGAGCAGGGGGTCACCATGTTGGCTTGTATCCTAAATAGTAAGAGAGCAATCGACGTAAATATCAGGATTATTCGCGTTTTTACACGCATGCGTGAAATGATAATGACTAACAAAGATATCCTTCTTAAACTTGAGCAGCTCGAAACTCAGGTTTTGCGAAGCAGCGACGACATACAACTGATCTTTTCTGCATTGAAGCAATTGCTTACACAGCCAGAGGTTCCCCGAAAAAAAATTGGATTCAAACAATCCTGTACGTGACGTTATTCAATAATTATTTTAGTTGAAAAAACAATTCCATTTTTGTTTAAAACAGCTGCTTTCAGCACACAATTACTGGAGTTTGAAAACCTGACAACTCTTACTTCATTTAGCTGTGGAGTAGCCGTGATGCAGCCTCCCTCGATACTCCAAAACACTTTTTCAATTCCGGTGCTTGGCGTGATTGAATATTCATTATTTGTAGTTTTTTCCAAATTGAAAGTATCTCTTAAAATCTGCGCATTCAGGAAACTATCGATGGCATGATGAATTAATTTTAAATCGGAAGTATATTTATTATTTTCATCAATCTGAGGTTCATGATTTCCACCTGAGATTTTAAGCAGGGTGACAGGGAATCCAATAGATGAAGTTTTCTCAAATATGGGTCCTGAACCATAGACTTTTTTAGAGAAAAAAGAGGAGTATTCTTCACCGACATTTTTGAAAGGATAATCATATCCGTATGGAACGATATTATCTGAATCACCGTGAATAAGCAGCATGGGAGTCTTTTCAAATTCATCAATCATTTCTATATCAGTAAGGGCTCCCCACATATTTATTACTCCTTTCAGGCGGAATTTGTCCTTGTAATTGTTTCCAGAGCAATCGAGACATCCCAGGTCGTCCTGCAGCATCAGCAGGTTTCCATCAACACTTTCAAATGATTCAGAATCAGCCATGAATGCTGTTTTCATCGCAATGAATCCGCCCGCACTGTTTCCGGCAACAAAGATGTGATTTGTGTCGATCCTGTATTTTTTATTGTTTTTTACAAGCCACCGGAATGCGGCACGGGTATCCTGAATAGCTCTGTAGATGCATCGTTCGAGATTTGAATATGCGCCGGGAATAAACAAATATCCGAGTCTGTAATTGATGCTCGCCACTACGTATCCAAGCTTTGCATAATGAATTGCGAGTTTTTGCTGTAGTTTATCGCGCTTGTCGCCAACAATAAATGCACCACCATGAATCAGCATCAGCAGCGGTCTTGATGAAACCGTGTCGCCTTTTGGCTGATAGATGTCCATTTTTAATGAAAGGTCGTCGGTAAACAAATTATTGCCGAGTTCATTCAAAACCTCCGAAATAATATCAGGATAGGATTCGTAATTCATTTTAGAAATCGGCTTCGACTGATAAAAGCCCGATGCTTTGCCGTATGTGACCTCGCTGCGCTGAATGGTGTCGAAAACGGCTTCAACATATCTGTTGCCAAAGGCTGGAATTGTATATTCGGGTTGCAAAAAGAAGGTGCTCTTTTCTTTTTTATTTGAGTTGTTTATAAAAACCAGTTTATCCGATTCAATAATCCATTTTCCATTTTGAGAGATCTCAAATTGGGGCAAACGAACATGAATCGAGTTATTTGAAATTTCAATTTTACCGGGAGTTACGCTTAATGTGTTTTCATCCGCAAATGCAGTGCCTGACGCTGTTTGCTTATCGACTTCCTCAAATTTTAAAAAAAGTTTTCTGCTATCAAAAGTGCCAGAGTAATATCTGCGAATATTAATTTTTGAAAAATCAGCAACAGGGGTCCTGTCGCAGGCGTGAATTGCAATCACGATCAGCGTAAAATAAAAATATGACTTTATCGCATTCGAAAATCGCATGTACAAACATAAGAAAATTTCATGTTCGAAACAATTGTAAGTTGAAGGGCGACTACAATGAGTCGAAATAAATGAAAGATGTAAGATCTGAAAATCAGATCACAACCAGTACCACTCTCAATTTCTCCAATTCTTTTAATAATGCAAGAATTGTCTGTTTGGTATTTTCGAGTTCAATTTCAAACTGAGAGATCAGGATATTGAAACGGCCTTTCATATTTTTGAGAAGACCTGAGTAATACTCAATCCCATCAATCATATTCTGAGAGAACGACTGAATTGATTTTGGCTGAATCTGATTATTTTGATTCTTTAACGACTCGAATTTTTGCTGGAGTGTGTCGAGATACATGCGCAGTTCATTGATGAACATGTGAGGCCGGTCTGTCCTTGTAATAACATTGGTGCGACCATAAATATGATCGGTCATTTCCTGCAATGTCATTTCCTTTGAGAAATAGGCCAGATTCGGACCGGGGCAAACAGAAACGCCATCGCCTTCGAGCTTTGTGTCAAGGTCATTTACAAGCAAAGCCGAAGTCCCCAATCCTACGCAAATACATGCTTTTTCGACAATCTTCCTGTATTCAACTGCATATTCTTCAGGAGACAGATTCTTATCGTCGAGTTCCTTGATTTTTGCAGCCTGATAAGTATTTGATCCGGCGCAAATATTATTGCCGGTTTTGTCAACATTGAGAGCCAGATTTTTCTTATGGCATGGACTTCCGGGCTTACCGCTTTTAATGCGTTCCTCTTGTTCAATTTCCTTGCTGTTACCTCTCAGATTATTGAAAAGAACACCTAAAGGGGAGACGGTGCTCAGGTAAAGATCTTTTTCTTTAGCTTCCATCATTTTCTGCAAAGTGAAATCATCGACATTGGTCACTTCGGGTACGAGCAGAAAGGGAGTACCCCAGCCGATGGAATCAAGCTGGTAGTATTCGAGTAAAAAATCATGTTCTTCAGATGTACCAACGCCACCCTGTGCGGTAATACGCATGGGCAGGCTTTCAGGAACCGGAAGATTTTTCGAAGCAAGCGCTTCCTGAAGAATTGAAAAAACAGTTTGATACAGCTCTCCACGATTATTCTTAAACTCTTCAAGGATGGGCCCCATCAGAAATCCATCAGTTGCAAAAGCATGTCCGCCGCAGTTCAATCCTGATTCCATGCGGTATTCCGACACCCAGATTCCTTTTTTTGCCAGAAATTTTCCCTGAATAATTGCCGAGCGATAGTCGCTGACCTTGATGGTTACTTTCTTGCGGATATGTCCTTTTTCATCGGGAAAAAAGTCACTGAATTGCTGAATATATCCATAAAGCGAAGGATTCATTCCAGCCGAAAATACGATTGATGATTCCAGATCACTGTTGGCAAATCCGCGCAAAGCTGAATGTGCATCGTTTCGATCTGAGGGCAGCCGTTCTCCGTTTTTGTAATTGATTTTATCAAGCTTGGTCATGATGTTTACATCAATGCTTCCAAGGGTGAGATTGTCTTTCAACCACTGACGTGTTGCATCCTGCGAAGGATTTGTCTGCCGGAAAGCTTTGAAACGTTTGTCCAGTTCTGAATCTGGTGGAAGTAAGCTGAAATATTTTTCAACAGAAACCGGGCTGTTAATCAGCTGATCAAAACGTTTTTCAACAATAAATTTTAAAAGATTGAGATATGCTGTAGTTCTTTTTGCCCTGCAATCATCATCCGTACGGCTGATTTCTTCGTAGGGCTGACTGTGAACAGCGCATAATTTCT
This sequence comes from Bacteroidetes bacterium GWF2_43_63, assembly GCA_001769275.1. NCBI lineage: Bacteria > Pseudomonadati > Bacteroidota > Bacteroidetes bacterium GWF2_43_63. The sequence continues at coordinate 52,100 of MEOQ01000029.1, forward strand.
TGCGTAGTCTTTCCATCAATCCGTCATCAAGCAGCGAAGCAACTGTGTCAATGCCATAAGGCGCAACACGGGTTGCTGCATCAATGGTGAAACCAATTCCCATGACAGGGATGTGAAAGGAGTGTGCTTTTATTTCTGGAGTGTGAGTTGGGGAAGTGTTCATTTGAAATACTTTTTTTTTGGCCTTTTAATGTTCGGCCATGAACAGATTAGAAAGATATGATTTTTTCGTCTGTTTGGGGATAATCATACCTCTTTTCAGCGCAAAGGTAAACATTTATTCTGAAACTGGCTTAAACCCTGCTTAAATATGCCAATTGGCTTACAGCGCATTTATTGAAGTGTTTTGGGGTATGTTGCTTGCGTTTTAGCGAAATTTAATTGCCTGATTAACAAGATTATAAAATGTTCATTTTTTCAATATTTTTCGAAACTTCTTCCATTAGCCACATTGGAGTTGAAGTCGCGCCACAAATTCCAACACTGTCGGTGGCCCGAAACCATTCCTTTTTAAGTTGCGTAACATCGGAAATCATGTAACAACGGTGATTTACCTCCTGGCAAATGCTGAACAGAAACTGACCGTTTGAGCTTTTAATCCCGCTGACAAAAATCACGATATCGTGTTCAGATGCAAATTTCCGTAATTGCGGAACCCTTTTCGAAACAAGGCGGCAAATGGTATTGTTGATGGTGAGACTTTTGTCCGGATCGATTCCGGATTTAATCATTGTCTGTTTGATTGCTTCAGCTACCTGATAAAATCCGTTTTCATCCTTGGTCGTTTGAGAAAATAATACGATGGGCTTTGTAAAATCAATGCCAGTGAGATTGTCCGGCGAGCTGATTATAATTGCTTTATCGCTGATCTGACCATTGAGCCCAATGACTTCAGCATGCCCGTGTTTGCCGTAAATCACAACCTGACCATTCTGAGCCGACATTTGATCAAATCCGGTAATGATTCTTTTCTGCAACTTGAGTACAACCGGACAGGAATAATCGAGCAGCGTCAGATTGTTTTGACGGGCAATTTCATAAGTCGAGGGTGGCTCTCCGTGCGCTCTTATGAGAACCCGCTCGTTTTTTAGCGATTTAAATTGGTCATAAGTAATTACTTCCAGACCAAGGTTGCGCAAACGATCCATTTCGGAACTATTGTGCACCAGATCGCCAAGACAATATAGTCTTTTGCTCTGCCTGAGTTCTTTCTCAGCAGCCTGAATGGCCGAAGTAACGCCCGAGCAAAATCCGGATTTATTGTCGATTGTGATTTTCATTGCTATTACGAAGGTACGCAATTTTGCCAAATCCCTCGAAGGGTTCCAAACCCTTCGAGGGATAAGCCGCAAATGTGAAAATCAGCATTCAAATACATCTCTTATCTTTGTAAAGAAACAAAACTGTCCGGAATCCGTAAAAAGAATTCAATCACGCGCGATTAATAAAAAGCATTGCCCACTGCAAAAAAAATATTTTTCCGTTGTCTGATTTCATGCTTATTCATGATCTCAGTCGTTGTGGCTGTGGCTCAACCCGTCGGCGATGACCAGCAGGTAAAAACAGAAGCAGATCTGTTGTTTTCTCAGCAGAAGTATGGAGAGGCATTTCCGCTTTATTCGCAGTTGCTGAGTATTCATCGCAAAGACGCGTATTATTCATACCGCTTCGGTGTATGTCTGCTGTATACCGACCGCCGCGATCCCGAAGCTCCGATGAAATACATGGAACCTTCTGTGGGCGAGCTTTCCGGTGAAGATGCGTATATGATTTATTTTCATCTGGGCGTAGCCTATCATCAGGCTTATAGGTTTGGTGAGGCTTTGCGGGCATTCGAAGCTTTCAAGGGGAAAGTCCCGGCCAAAAGCCCTTATGCGAAAGAGGCGCTGATTCGCAATCAGATGTGCAGCAACGGCATTTCTCTGCTTCAGAATCTAAGTGATTTGTCGGTGATGAAAAAATACGAGGTTGGTACCGAAAGCTTTTTTCGCTCGTACGATATTTCAAAATTTGGAGGCCGCATTGGTCCCAAGCCGGATTTTCTGAAAACCAAACCCGACCGCCAATCATCGGATCCGGAGCTTATTTTCATCAGCGATACGCATAATGTTGTTTACTACAGCAGCTATGGCAAAAAGAATGCGACCGGGCGCGATATTTACAGAGTGTACAAACTCCCTGACGGGAAATTCTCAACGCCGGAAAAACTCAGCGATGCAGTTAATACGCCTTACGACGAAAATTATCCCTATCTGTTGCCCGATGGCCGAACACTTTATTTCAGTTCGAAAGGCCACAATTCAATGGGCGGCTATGATATTTTCAGAACGGAGTTTGACACGATCAACAAAGAATGGTCTGTACCTGTAAATGTCGATTTTGCCATCAATACACCCTTTGACGACATTCTTTTTATTACAGATCCAAGCCAGCGCTACGCCTGGTTTTCGTCGTTGAGAAACAGCAGCGATGGGCGCATTCTGGTATTTCTTGTTCGCATCGACCGCAAAATTCCTGTTTACGACAACTACAATCCGGAGCTAATTGCAGGAGGCAATATCGATATAAACAGTCCGGAATATCTTGAAACCATTGCGAAGCTGCGCGAAAAGGCCAGTCTGGATGTAAACAGCAATGAAGAAATCGCAATTGACACTACCAAAATAATTGCTTCGGGTAATAATGCAAAATACAATATTCCTGCAAATCCTACAGGTGATCAGATTGTTGATATTGCATTTAACCACGTTGCTTCAGCCGAAGACCAGCTCGATAATTTTCGCAACATGCGCGATGCATCGCTGAAAATTTCGGAACAGAAAAAAGATCTGGCTGCAGCACTCAATAAGCAAAGTCTGGATTTACACGAAAAAGCAGTAGGCGAAACGGATGCGAAAAAGAGAAAGGATTTAATGGCGCAGGCCAACGATCTTTCGAAAAAGTCGTTGCTCCTTACCGATGAATCTGATCTGGCGAAACAGATGTATAACCAGTATGTTTCAGCAGCTGATGAGCAGGCAAAGAACTTTGACCAGATTCAGGATAAGGCCGGGAATGTTCAGAAACTGGCTCTTTCGAGGCAAATTGACAATTCGGTGGTTTTACTTAAAGAACTGATTGATGGAATCGATACATTCAAAGTCAATCTGGTTCAGCTCGACAAGAAAATTCGCGGCGACAGTGAGTATGTATCAGCGCTCGAAAAAAATATAGCCGACGATCTTTCCGAAGCGGCTAATCTTGAAAGCCAGGCCCTAAAGCTGGATAAGGAAGCGAGCCAGTATAAAAATGAAGCTGCACTTGCAACTGATCAGGAAATGAAAGACGAATATCTTTCAGAAGCAAATAATCTTTTGAAAGAAGCCGCCGACAATCGCGAAAAGGCGCAGCAACTTAAGAATGACGCCCGCCAACAACAGACTGAGCTGGTTGAATTGAAATCAAAATCAGATAAGCGCGATGATCTTGTTGCAGACGCAATAGCTTACGTCGACTCGCTTCAAAAAGCTTCGAATAATAACCAGGTAGTTGCCGACAACAACAATCAAATCGCTTCTGATACCATCAATCAAAATCTGGTTAACAACAATAATCAGAATAATGTTGACAACAATCAGAATAACAACAACATTATTATTGCAGATACGAACAATCAGGATTCAACGGACAATATTCAGATTATTGCAGACAACAATGCAGTTTTGAACAATAACAATCAGGATGTGACGAATAACAACCAGATTATTGCTAACAACAATCAGAATGCAAACAACATTGTAGTGGATACAGTCAATGCTCAGAATTCTGATAATCAATCAGAGAAAGTCGCTATTCAAATATCGCAGGAAATAACGGCAGCAGCGGATTCTGTTGAGAAGCTGATTGAGCATAACAATCGTGAATCGGATGCCATCAGTCTTGCCTTTGCCAAAAAGAAAAGTGATTATGATTTCAAGTTGTCCGAATGGGTCAAACTCCGCGACCTGCCTAATCTTTCGCAAAGTCAGGTAGTAAAAAAATCGGAGCTTGAAGCAGACCTGACTGAGCTGAATCTGCAAATGAATGTACTGAGTGATTATCACGATGAGCTTGATAAACACAATGCTCCGTTGATGCAGGCGGGCAGCGATTTTGATAAACTCATGCAGGATCTTTCGGAGAAATCAACCGCTGATACAAATGAATTGAAAACGCTGCAGGCCAGAAGTAAAGCCATTATTGATGCTATGCAACCTGCGACTGATGATTCGGAACAAATACTTGCAATCAATACAACTGAGATCAAATCGGAAATTAGCAAGATCGAGAAAGACAGAAATGCTTTGCAACCGGAGTTGAACGATATCGAGAAAAAGATTCAGATTCTGAACGAAAAGCTTGAAAATACGGATAATCCGAAAAAGCGCACGCAGATTGAAACGGACATTGCAGTCAACAAAGAAAAAGCAGACGCCCTTAAAGAACGGCTGTCAGAGCTGAATGAGATGATTATCGCACTGAATGATTCAATCGGATATCTCGAAAGACATCATCAGCTGCTGGGTGAAGTAAGGTCTTCCTATTTACAGATTCCTGACAGCGAGCTGAAAACCATGTCGGAAAAGTGGAACAGCACAGTGCTAAAACCAGATGTGAAAAATGTTGAAATGTTGCCTGATTTCAATGCATACGATCAGCAAAACATTCCGGCTGACACTACTCAAAATATTACAGACAATAATCAGAACATAGCCGATAATAATAATCAGGTTGTTCAGGACAACAACAATCAGAATGTCCAGGATAATAACAATCTGACTGAAAAGGTTGCTGTCAGCGACGAAGAGCAGGATCTGATACAGTCATCGTTCTATGAATCGGGTGCGCAGACTTTCATGGTTCGCATTGCTTCGCTGAAGAAAAAGCTGGCTACGAATCCAGCCGATTCGAATCAGATAAAAAATGAAATTGCAGTATTGACAAAGACTATGCAGGCCTACAATAATGAAGCAGATGCATATGAAAACAATGCGGAGAACAATTTGAAACTTGTCGGAAAGCAGCTCCCGGAGAAGATTCCGGAGTATTCCGAAAAATCGATGATCGACTTTCATGAGCAGCTGTCCGATGTAGAAATGCAAAAAGCCGACAGTGTGCAACGACTCGCTGATGCTAGCACCGACGCGGTTGTCAAAAACAAACTTCAGAAACAGGCCGATGATTTTAAGGAATCCGCAAAGCGCCACTATCTGATGGCTTCGGATATTTACGGGATTTGGAATAACAGCGAATTCGAAAGCAACAATATAGCATTCACTGAAAGCAATGTCAATCGCACCCAGGACACTGACAATGCACGCATGCTGATGATTGAGGCACGACAACTCCGAAGCGAAGCTTATGGTGAAAGTGATTTTGCGAAACAACGCGAAATTTTGGCGCAGGCACAGAAGAAAGAGGCGGCTGCCATTGATTCGCAGGAAAAATCGATGGAGCAGAACAGCATTGAAAATCCTGAAAAAATTGTCAGCAAGACCATTGCCGAAATTGAAAGTACAACAGGAAACGACATTGCTGAGATCACAAAACAATATCCTTCAAATACGGCACTGCTGGCTGCTTATGAGAAGTCGCAACAAACCAGCGACAGCATTATCGAGGACAACAATCAGATTACGGCAAACAGCAATATTACCAATCAAAACAACAATCAGGTTGTAGATAACAATGTGACCAACGTAAACACGCAGGTGTCTGAGAACAACAATCAGATTACAGACAATGCTGCAAATAACAATCAGGCAGAGAATATTGTTGTTGCGAATAATCAGGTGACCAATGAGCGTGTTGCTGACAATAAATTATATTACCGCATTCAGATTTCGGCATCGAGAGTTGAAATTGATACAACAAAATATTTTCAGGGAATGAATGTGGTTGTTGACAAAACCGGTGGATGGAATCAATACATGACCGGATATTTCACTTCCTACAACCCAGCATTGACCGAACTCAGACGCGTGCAACCAATGGGATATGCCGATGCTTTCATTGTTGCCTATTACGACGGCAAGCGCGTTCCGGTGTACGAAGCGCGACGAATGGAGCAGGGCGGAACGCCGGCAAATGTTGCGCAGACCGCATCGACAGGCAATTTCAGCATGAACGATGTGGAAGGACTTGTGTATTCCGTTCAGGTGGGCGTGTATGCAAAAACCCGCAACAGTACATCGCTTTTCGGCATCAGTCCTTTGATTGAGGAGCGGATGAACAACGGCTATTACCGTTATTATGCCGGCACATTCAACAACATGAACGACGCTGTAACCGCAAGAAATAAAATCCGCACCAGCGGTGTCCCCGATGCTTTTGTGGTCATACTCTACAAAGGGAAGAAAATCACGCAGGCCGAAGCTGCGCAATTGCAGACTGACGGAACGACTTTCGGCGGCGGATTGAAACAGTCCGGAGCCGGCACCCAGCCGCAGAATACACAGGTGACACCGACAAATATTACACCTGCATCCAAGCCCGTTTTCAAAGTCCAGATTGGCGCCTACAGCAAAGATGTACCGGTGAATGTGGTGAACGAACTGATTGCCTTAGCCGGGCAGGGCATCGAAACCACCAAGAATGATGCGGGTTTGACCGTGTACACCGTAGGCAATTTCTCCAAATACACCGAAGCCGAAGCAAAGAAAAACGAACTCAACGCCAAAGGCCTGAGCGATGCATTTGTTGTTGCATATATTGATGGCAAGCGGGTTTCGGTGAGTGAGGCTAGAAAAATTGGTGATTAGAAAGCGGAAGTGACCATGTCACGGATTTAAAATCCGCGCCATGGATGTATCTTTATTCATCCCCAAAGTAATCACTATCGATTCTTTTTATCTCAAAAATATTCACAGTCGAAACCGCTAAATTATGATCAATCATAAGTTCAGCTAAACTTTCTCCGTCAATTAAAACAATCTTTGTTTCATTTCTTGGCTGATATTCTTTTGCTTCATTTGTAAATCTCGAAGTTGTAATGAAAACACCTTTTTTTGCACCTTGCCCTGCTAATGCACCCACAAATTTTTGTATTTCAGGTCTTCCAACAACATTTTCCCAGCGTTTTGCTTGTATATAAATTACATCAAGTCCAAGTTTATCTTCTTTTATTATGCCATCAATTCCTTCATCACCTGAACGACCTATCGAACGACCTGCGTCTTTTATCGAACCGCCGTAACCCATTTTTACTAATAATTCCACAACTAAAGATTCGAAAAATGCAGGGCTGCTACTTTTAATTTTCAAAAGCAGTTCTTGTGCAAGATTTTTTCTGATACTCAAATAACTATTTTCTAATACTTCCTCAGGTGTCGAATCTGTTGGTATATTTTCATTGTCGGTTATCGAATCATCTTCTTTTATTCGGCCAGTTCTTTCCTGATAAGCTGGGATGGTCTTTAATACCCTCAAATTAATTTCTGTAGGATTCGATCCCAAAAACAGTTTCCCAGCTTCAGTGATTCTAAAAGAACTTCTCTTAGTATTTTCAATCAATCCAGCCATTTTAATATGAGACTTTGCCCAGGCAACTCGATTCGAAAAGGTCTTAGCTGCGCCGCTTGGTAAAAATTCATTTATTTCAGCATCTGTCAGATTAAAATGCTCTGCTAATTTCTGATTAGTCTCATTTGTAGTGTGTTCATCTCCGTCAGATAGAATCTGAATGAAAGGAAGCATAATTGTCTGAAAATCGGGTATCATAATACTTCAATGTTATATGTTTGTGCTTTTATAAGGTTTGCAATAGCGTTATAACGTTATTTGCATCGGTTCCTCACAAAAATACAAATATTTCACATATACATCAATCGAATTTTTTTGTGCTGGCTTGTGGCGACAGAATGGGGGATTGGGCTGGGAATGGTGGTCATGTCGCGGATAACTCACTGATTATTTTTTTGCAAAGGAGTTCGAGAGCTCATCACTTCCAGCGTTTCGGTTGCCAAATCCGCGCCATGGGGGTGAGTGATTGTGTGTGAATTCAACAATGTAAATCGTATTTATATCTTACGAAATATTTTCGTCACACTTTGCAAAACAGCAGTTCGCTGGCCTGAACAACCAATGATACTTTAACAATATTAGAATAACTGTTAGTGGCGTTCCGTTGGGCTCAATGGCCTTCTACTCGATTATGTATTGTTTTAATTCTAGTAGTATTCAATAACTCTTTCAATAATATATATTTCTTCATCATCAATTATTTCAATTTGCTCAATCCAATTTTCTTTTGAGTCATATTTATATTGATAAGACCATGTTGCATCAATGTTTCCTGAATCATTAGTCTCAACAACCTCTTTCTCATTTCCTTTTTCAAAAGTGTACGATATTTTCCCCTCAATCTCTCCTTCAGTAAAATTTTCCCAATATTCATGAGTTCGAACATAATTCTCATAAACATAAGTTGCTTTTTCTAATATTCCCTCATCACTGTCATGCCATGTTTCAGTAATTAAGTTTCCGTAAGAATCATATAAATAATCTAACCATTCTTTGTAGTCATCAAATATTGATTCCTCTTTTATTAATCTGTCATTCTCATCATATGAAAATCGCGTTATTCCAACTTTCTGCCCTTTAATGTTAAACTCCTGTTTTTCAACAAGTCGATTGTTCTCATCGTAAAGGAACTTGTATATTGATTCTCTTTCTTCTCCCGGAGCATTTGCATTCGAGGAACTTATTTGACTCGGTTGACGATTAGTTTCTTTCATTGAGATTAATCTACCAGACGAGTCGTATGTATAGGTTCTTGTATGATACAACATTTCTGATTTCACAAGTTTCCCATTAGCATAATCGAACTGTTCCATTCGGGATATTTTTGAATCTGAGTCAAAGTAGATTTTATTCATCTTGTTACCATTGGAATCAAATTCAGTTTTGGAATCCTGCTGCCAATTTGATTTCCAACCTCTCCGGATTTTAGCATATCCATCAGTTGTTGATTTTCCAATATAGGATATCTCGGTAATTGATTTAACCCTATCTTTTAAATTTAAATCTTTTAAAGATAAATCCTGAGCGAATGTCAAGCTTGGCATCAATATTAAAAAAATAATTATTTGTCTGCTAGTTTTCATATGTTATTGTTTGCCTTAGTCAAATAACGGTTTTCAGCTAACCAAAGAAGGGACGATTTCGAAGCACTGACTTGTCAAGTTACACAAAAGCTTATTAGATGCAGAAACGCTGAAATACCCACTATCTCGGCAATATAATACACTGCCTGTTATGCACCAACAATTATTATTTTTCATCCTTCATCTTTTGTCGTTCTACTTGCAACTTGTCTTGAAAATCTTTATTAAACGGATCAGCTGTCACATTTTTTAAAGCCTTAGCATATTCAGGATGATTTCTGTACTTTATGTCTATCAACTTACCATTAGGCATAAGAATTAGAATTAATCCAAACCCTCCAACAATTAGTAGTCTTTTAAAAACATGAATATAAAATTTATTTCTTGTTTTTATGTACCGGATTTGAGTCACTATTAACACGATAATCATTCCAGCCAATCCGTTGATTAATTCAAGATTTGCACCTGGGTATGATTGGAATTTAAACAAAATACCAATAATGGTAATAGATAATACTATTCCTGTTGCAACCGACCCAATAATTCTCACTGTACTAATGCCTTTATAAGATTCTTTCTTGAAGGCACTTTTAAGTCCAATATTATTCAATAATACAAAACTCAAAGCAAAATAAAACATCGAATATATTGAAAGCGTTAAGACTGTTAAAACCCCACCACCTGGAACTAAAAGTAAATTTAGAACAAGTGAGAGAATTGAACTCAATCCAATTATTAATTCAATTTTTCGCATCATATCTTTCTTTTTATATTTGGTGCATAATAATTTATATACTCACCCCAACTGTCCAAAAGGCGCATCAATCCGCCCAACAAGGAATGCTTTGAGCACTTTCTAATGTTTTTGAGGTGCATCAATCTTTCAAAAATACAAATATTTCACATATACATCAATCGAATTTTTTTGTGCTGGCTTGTGGCGACAGAATGGGGGATTGGGCTGGGAAGGTTTTCCGGGAGATCCCGGGTCTGGCCCGGGAATTTTGTACTCCACTGAATCAGTCTTCACCGCAGGTGAAGTCGGATTCGAACGTGTCCGCCCACTGGCGGATTAGCGTTCATCTGCAGTATGTGTGGTTTTAATCTTTTCGCGTTCATTTGCGTTTATTCGCGGAAGAAAAGAAGAAGGTCACGCGTCAACGTAAAACGTTGCAAGCGGGAGACGCGCGCCCAACGGGGTGGTTGCATGCGAGAGGCACGCGCTAAATGTGAGTTTATAAAGTTGAAAGTTATGAAGTTGAAAGGCATTTCAATAAACACAGTTCATGAAATATTCAAAAAGCAGGAATGTCGAAATGCCAGATTTATTCTAAACCCAAATTGCCTATCAACCTGGGAAGTGCTAATTCAGCGCGGATGTCGCCATATATGATTTTCGGACAAGAAAATGTGCGGTCAGCGGAAAAAATATTTCGGAGCAAAGCGGAGAACCATGATCCGGATGTCTGTTTGAGGAGCAAAGCGACGAGTTATATCCGGTTGGAGCTGACCGAATATTTTCCCGAAAATCATATCCGGCGACTAGCTTTTCTTTTGGTACTTTTCTTTTTGCAATGAAAAAGAAAAGTACACAAAATAGCTTCGTAGGTTTTCCGGGAGATCCCTATTAATGAACTCTGAATAAGGAACAAGGGAGTGTGAATGATGAACGGTACTTTAATCAGGATTTACTTCTAACTTCTGATTTCCTTGTTAATTGTTCAATATTCAGTTATTGTGTCTTCGTGTCCTTGTGGCGAATATTCTCTGCGTCTCCGCGCCCTCTGCGCGACGCAAATGTGAACTCTCTCTGCGCCTTAGCGCCCTCTGCGCGATGCAAATGCGAACTCACTTTGCGCCCTTTGCGCGCGACCCACTGAATCACCCTTCATCGCAGATGAAGGGTGATTCGCATTAGCGTCAATGAGACCTGCTGAGGGAAGCTAAATTCTTCGCGAGAATTGGCGTAATTCGCGGAAGAAAGATGTTCGTGTCCTGATGCCTTTGTGGCATCAATCCAACTCTGGGCGCGCGTCTCCTGCATGCAACGTTATACGTTGACGCGTGACCTGTAATAAAAAGGGCCGTCACTTGTGCAACGGCCCTTTCGGTTATGGTACTTTGTTGAAAGTATTTCTACTTGCTTTCGGGAAGCCAATAGTTTGTCTGAATGCTTACTCCATTGAAATATTTCTGTGCTATTTCGCAAAGTTTAGCCGGAGTAATGGCGTTGAGTCTTTGTTCAACAGTAAGAATTCTTTCAGGATCGGTTCCGTTGATATAAGCGGCCTGCAGGTTGTTCATCCAGTAATTATTTTTCTGAATATTCACCTTGTAGGTTTCTAAAGCCGGCTCGCGGACACGTTTCCAGTCATTTTCGGTAATATTTCCAGGGATTTTAGTTTCTTCTACCAGTCGCAGGAATGTTTCATTCACAGCTACAATATTATCGGGACTGCATGGGAAATTCGACTGCATTAAAAGTTCCTCTTTCGGAAATTTTCGTACCGATCCGTAAAAACCGCCACCATAAATGGCACTCATCTTTTCGCGGATGGTATCTACAATGCGGGTGTTAATAACCGATGTCAACTGTTGCAGAATGAATACATCCTCAACATCGTATTTGGCAGCTTTGGTATAAAAATGCACCAGCTTTGCTTTTTGTTCACTTCCTTTATTGAGCGTGAAGCTGTTTTTACCACTTTTTGTGGAGAAGCCGAGATCGACATATTTTGCTTCGGATTTGCCTGCCGGAATTCCACCAATGTATTTTTCAATTAAAGGTTTGATCTGTTCTTCGGTGAACGAACCAACGAAAGTGTAATACATTCCTTTTGGATTTCCAATGCGGTCTTTGTAGAATGCAATGGCGTTGTCGATGTTGATTTTATCGTAATCAGACGGGCTGCTGATGCGGTGTGCACGCGGATTATTCTGATACAACACATTGTAAATTGTGTCGCTGAAAAGATTTTCAGGATTGTCTTTCACCTGCAGCAGTTGCTGTTTTGAGCGGGTAATGAATGAACCGAATGCATCAACGTCTTTGCGTGGCTCGGTGCATTTCAGGAAAATGAGTTGGAACATGGTCTCCATATCTTTCACACCGCAGTTACCTGAAACATTTTCAGTGTAGTCATCAACTACCGGCGAAACACTTACGTTTTTACCAGACAGAAATTTGGTGAGATCAGCAGATGAAAATTCACCGTAGCCCATTTCATCAACGGCATTGTTGCTGAACTGTGCGCTTTGATAATCTTTTCCGGTATAAGTGCTGTAGCCACCCAATTTACTTCCTTTAAAGACAATCTCATCGTTTTTGAAAGTAGTGGGTTTGATGCTGACAATGGCGCCGTTTCCAAGCGTGTAGGTGATGGTGCCGAGCTTTTCATTTCTTTCGGTTTTAACAATTGCACCAGGTGTCGGTTCCGATTTCAGCAGCGATGAAGCAATCTGTTTTTCGACGTAGGGTTTAATGTCTGATTTCAAAGCCTCATCCACCCATGATTTGAGCATTTCGTTGGTGGGATTTTTGTCCGAAGTTTTGGTGGTCACATAGCAGAAATAACTCTGATCGATGTCAATGGTTTTGCGCACGGCATCGAAGTTCGAGAGAGAAATATCTTTCAGATGATCTTTCACAAAATTGTATTCCCATTCAATACCCGGGATGGGTTCACTTTCAAGATAATTGTTCACATATTCGTTTACGAGTCGGCCTGATTCAGTTTTATTACGCTCATTATACTGCTTTTCATATTGTGAAAGCACGGTAGCTTTTGCTCTTTCGAGCTCATTTTCGGTAAACCCGAATTGTTTTGCACGAATGCATTCAACAACCAGTGCCTGAACTGCCTCTTTGATGCCATCGGGGCTGCAGGCGGCAACTCCTGAAAAGCTTTCGTAACCGCGCGCCCAGCCACCGTTGTATGCGTAGGCAAAAATAAATGGGGGAGTTGCAGAAGAAACTTTTTCATCGAGCCGTGAGTAAATCATTGCGTATGCAAGATTATCAACCACATCGTTCAGATAGTCAGCTTCGGTTAATGTTTTTGGCTGAGGGCGCGGATTTCCAACAATGCTAACATAGGTCATGTCGGCTTCAGGGTCGCTAACAACAACAGCCTGACTTGCTGAAAATGGCTTCAATTCAAATGTTTCAGGACGTTTGCGTGCATTTGCAGGATCTTTGTGCGCTGAAAATTTTTCGATAATGAGTTTTTCAGCGTCTTCAACGGGCATGTCGCCAACAACCACCACAGCTTGCAGACTCGGGCGGTACCAGTCTTTGAAAAAGCGGCGGATAGTTTCGTATTTGAAAGATGAAATAATTTCGTCCTTTCCGATTGGCAGGCGATTGCTGTATTTCGAGCCATTGAGCATCAGAGGCAGCCACGTTTTCATCATACGGTCGTCAGCGCCTTTGCCCAGGCGGCTTTCCGAAAGAATAACGCCGCGTTCCTTGTCAATTTCTTCGTCAGTCAGCAACACTCCACTGGCCCAGTCTGAAATCACGGTGAAAGCTTTGTCAAGTTTTTCTTTGTCATCGCTTGGAACAGGCAAAATATAAACTGTCTGATCGAATCCGGTATAAGCATTCAGGTCGTTTCCAAACCCTACACCAATACTCTGAAGATAAGACACGAGCTCATTTCCGGGAAAGTGCGACAGACCATTGAAGCACATGTGTTCCAAAAAGTGCGCAAGGCCCTGCTGGTCGTCATCTTCGAGAATCGAACCTGCATTGACAACCAAACGAAGCTCTACTTTATTTTCGGGCTTTTCGTTGTGTCTGATATAGTACTTCAAGCCGTTGGGCAGTGTCCCGATCTTCACATCGGATGACACAGGGATTTTGTTTGTGCTCACTTGTGCGTTCACACTCAGCATTGCGCCAAGCAGAAGTCCGGTAAAGAGAACAATGAATTTTTTCATCGGATTTTTTAATTTTAAATTTAATTGGCAAACAAATCTAACTCTTCTTTTTACAATTTATTTCATAAAATCTGCAAACTGAATTTTATTTTTGATTCGAAAATTTATAAACATCAGTAAATCAACTAGTAAAACTAAACCACTTGTCCTTTTTACCAAAAAAAAATCGACAAACGGGTTTGAGCAAAACGCACAATGCACAGGTCATGAGGCATGCGGCATGAGGCCTGCGGCTTGCAGTCCCGCTCCTTCGCAGCGGACTCGCTCATGACTTTCGAGAGTCGCGGAGCGTCCTGAAAGAGTCGGAAAGATGCAGCGCACCTCCCCAATCAGCATGATTAACTCCCCGCCTGTAACGCTTGTAACGTGTAACGACTGTAACAATTGTAACGTCTGTAACGATTGTAACGCTTGTAACGCGTAACGACTGTAACGACTCCCGCTTCCAGCGGGATAAATTCCACGACTGTCTCGCGTAACGAACTCCTCAATTAACTATCTTTGCAAAAACGACACAACAATGATTCAAGAAAAACATATCTGGAAACCTGGCAACATGCTTTATCCTTTACCGGTAGTCATGGTTTCATGCGGTAATGCCGACGTTCGCAACATTATTACCATTGCATGGACCGGCACTTTGTGCACGACTCCACCCATGGTGTACATCTCAGTGCGGCCTGAACGCCATTCATATGCAATGATAAAAGAACAGATGGCATTTACGATTAATCTTGTGGATAAAAATCTGGTGAAAGCAGCCGACTTCTGCGGAGTCCGGAGTGGGAAAGACCTCGACAAGTTTAAAACCATGAAACTCACGCCTGTGGCCGGAATTCAGATTCCTTGTCCGTATATTGCCGAAAGCCCGCTGTCGATGGAATGCAAAGTGACACAGATTATCGAGCTGGGTTCGCACCACATGTTCATGGCCGAAGTGCTTAACACCATTGCCGACGAAAGATTCTTCAACACAAGAACGTCAAAATTCGAAATCGAACGTGCCGCTCTGATAAACTACAATCATGGTGGATACTTCGAGCATGGCGATCTGGTTGGAACGTTTGGCTATTCGGTGAAGAAGAAATGATTTGCTGATGTACTCATGTGGAAATGTGAGACTTCGTCCATGTGCGGCTTCGCCGATGTGTGAATACGATACCCTGGAAAAAATACGATTTAAAATGTGCAGTTTGCAAAAAGGCACTGCGGCTTTTCTTCAACCTCTCTGCGTCGCAAAGCGACCTGAGTGCGTTGAAGAAACCAGCCTCATTTAGCATAATGCTTGGTGCATGATAATGTTAGGTGCCAGACTAAGCTTCGCTCTCACACTGTCCAAAACTCCTTCTCATCCGCTGCGGCGGACTGAATGCTGATAGCTGACTGCTGCCAGTTGGTTTGCTGGTTTTAGTTTTTCGGCTGCCAGTTTGGATTGAATTGCATGGCCTGCGGTCCGATGTGGCCAACATCAATATTCACGGCGCTTTTATTATCATCGGAACGAAACTCGTCAATGATCAGGCAGAATGCGATGATCAGCTCATAGTTGCAATCATTGTCGGCCACGATTGTGTAGTTGTCACCATTGAACCAAGAAACAATTTCCTTATCCCACCAGGCAATCTGAATTCCGTTTTTACAGACAGAATATTTCCGGCCCCGGTGTCCGTAAATTTCATAGGTGTCTTTGTTTAAAACACAGCGATAATGCAGTCTCCAGTATGAAACAGTTTCGAATTGAATTTCCGTACCGATGGGAAAAATGATTCTGTATTTTGCACGAAACAAGCTCAATTTCTTTTTAATTGTTAAGCGCACCTGCTGATTGATCGCATCGGACAATTGAATTTCGGCCAGAAATCTGAAAAGCTTTTTCGCTCCGGAATAGCGCTGCTGGCCATCGATAAATATCTGGTATTTGTCTCCGATGGAGATTTTTTTCTGATTGATGTCAATTCTCATAGGGTGTTTTTTTATTGGACCTGAATAATTTTCACTTCAACTCTTCGGTTGATGGAGTGCATGGGTTCCTGCAATTCTTTTGATTGAAGTGCGTCAATTTCTTCTTTTAAAATAAGTGGTTGTTGTCTACCGTAGCCTTTTATTTCAATTCTGGTCGGATCAATTTCAAACAAACCAACGAGTACTTCTTTAACTGATCCTGCCCGATGATAGGAAATGGTGTCATTGAAGTCATCCGTGCCGCGGTAATCGGTGTGCACGCCAATTTCAATGCACATTCCGGGATGCGCATTCAGAAAATCGGCAATTATTTTTACCGAGTCTTCGCATTCAGGAAGAACGCGTGACCCTCCGCTCAGGGTAAACAAAATTTTAGGTGCCAAAATATTGTCTCCGGCAGCGAATACCGAATCGTTGAATGATTTATAACCAGCAATGTGCTGTTGCGCATGAATTGGGGTTAGCAACCCAGCGAAAAGCCAGAATATGCAAAAGATTTTCTTCATTCAATACGCATTACTGTATTCTCCGAAATTACGAAAACAGATGGATCTGTATAAGGATTTACCCGAATAAAGCCTTCTTCAAAGCCCCAGTTTTCGCTGAGTGATTCGGCATTAATAATCAGCATACGGCTGTCTTTTCTGAATTCTGAACCACTATAGTTATTCATAAACGGAAGCTGTGAATAAATAATTTTACCAGTAATCCGGTCAACAATAGCCATTTGCTGACAACTGCTCCCACAGCCCCACGTAACAATTGTGTAATGACCGGCAAAGTTCACCCCTTCGTCTTCACATCCATTTTTAATTCTTGTAACAAATTTCAATGCACTGCGATCTGTCGAAAAATCTGGCATTGCAAGTTTTCCTGAATATATTTCAGCAACATCAAAATCGCAAAAATCATTTTTGAAGCTGAATTTCACAAACACGCCAGGCGTGGCAATAGCTTCATAGTTTGCAACAATAATTTTTTTTGGATCTTCGAAAACGGTATCGCCGTGTTTATAAAATTTTGATTTTTCACCATGTTTCAGAATTTCATACTTCATAAGTTTCGACGCTTTGAACATGATATTGTCGATCTTAATAATCGTGTCGCCTGATATAGGATTAAAACAATTATCAAGTCTATCAATACCATTAAATGCTGATTTTTCAGCATTACTATTTTGACTATTGCATGAATAAAGAATTAAAGTAAAGGCAATGAAAACCCACAGAAAATAATCAGTGATTTTTCGATTCTCTAATAAGTAGATTAATTGTTTTAAACAGGAATTAATCATTAATCGAAAATATGCATTTTATTGATTGAAAATCTTCCATTCATAAATCACCAACAATAATGTTTTTCATTTTTCTATTCCTTGAAAAATTTCAATGAATGAATTCCCGCTTTGTTGCTGATGGAGAGCAAATACATGCCATTGCTCAGTTGATGAACCGGCACAACGATGTAACCGCCCTGAGCTTGCTGAATACTTGAATAGACGCGGCGTCCATGCAAATCGAAAACAATCACTTCGCAATCAGATTCAGCACCAGCGATGGTAATATAATCTTTTGCAGGATTTGGAAACAGCATCAAATCTGGTTTACTGAAATCAGCGACTGAAACAGGCGAGGTGCGGTAATTACATTTGAATCCCTGCGCGTGCGTGGTAGCCGTTGTTTTGAGCGTGATGGTCATGGTGCCGTTGGCGGAATACAAAACCGGAGGCAGTTGGTTGCCTTTGAAATCACCAAGTATGACATTTGTTGTATGATCGGTTACTCTGACGTAATCGCTGGAATCCACATCAAATTCTGAAAATGAAAGAAGTATCGGCTCGCCTGATGCCGGCTCAATTTTCCAGCGACAGAAATTATTTCCGTGGTACATGTAAGGACCAGAGCCATCTTCGATGGTGTCGGATTCAGCAGTAATTGTTGACAACGCCGTGCAGAATCCAAAAGGAGAAACAATGCTATAGGAAATCAGAAAGCCGGCTGCAGTGTCAGCGGCATTGCTTGTGAATGTAAGAAATACGCGATCGCCCGTGGACTGAATTATTGAAGGAATCGAAGAACCGCTGTAGGAGCCAAGTACAGGCGCCGAAGTGTTTTCTCCGTCGTAGATTGTCAGCACATCGTTGACGCTCTCAGTTTCAAAGCGGTCGAACGTAAGTTTAATGCTGGTTGCGCTGTCGTCCGGAGCAATCAGCCAGGAGCAATCCGTATTGTTGCGATAGCCGAACAAAGGTCCGGAGCCGTCATCGATGGTACCGTCGCGTGAGCTGACCGTGTCGGTTCCGTTGCAATAATATGGGTATGGGCCATCGGGATACATGTTGACAACTAGTTCATGCATCAAAGTAAAATCAGCTCCACTGGGTGTCAGATTGCTGGTGTAGAAATAGCCGTCGGCAGAGCCGCCCCAGCCCCAGTTGAAGTGAAAAAAACAGGTATCCTGATAGCCATCCACCACGAAAGCGTGTCCGCTCATATAGATGGTGTCGCCCCAGCCCGCATAATACATGGGCAGTCCGCGTTCAAGGTGACTGATAATAACGCTATCCCAGTTGAGCGTAACCGAATCACGGAAAATGTATCGGGTTGAATCGACATATTTGAAAAAAGTTTTTAAAACATGAGCTGCCTTGTGGTTGTTCATTCCGCTTCCGTCGGGGCCATAGTGCATATCGACGCCAACTCCGATATTATAGATAAGTTCTGCTGTCTCCGGATTGGTGCGGGTGAGTGCGGTAGCCATTTCGTTAAAATCATAGGTCGCAGCAGCATAATCAACGGTGAGCGTTCCATACACCGTGTCTTCGCTTGTGTAGGACCCAACGCCGGATTGCGGCCAGCGAAAATAATTCACCAATTGTCCAAGTGCTGTGGCCACACAACCAGTATAACATTTATCATCGGGTCCATCGGGATCGGCCGGACAGAATTCATTGTAGTAAGTTACCTGATACCATTTTGTTGTCAGAAGAGGTGCAACCTGTCCTTTCGGCGCATTAATGCTTCCAATCATATAATCGGCCCAAAGCTGTTGATTTTCCGGATTCTGATAATTTTTCAAAACAGATGTTTCGTAAACTTGTTTTGAATAATTTTCGAGCAATGCATTCAATGCCGGATTTGAATGATTTTGCGGGCAGTGGTTTTCGGACGAATAAGCCACAACGGGAACAATATTTTTATTGGCGGAAACAATTATAAATCCCTCCGGAAAAAGATTGAAAACATAGTAGGTTGTTTCCCCATTTAATACGCCGGTATAAGATTCTGCAAAATAAGGTGCGAAACTGTTTCCAAGCCGTTGTGTTGCAAAATTGGCCGCCACAGTGCTTGCTTCTTCCGGAGTGACGCTCTGCGCTTTTGCAAGATTGCCGTAAAACAAATCAAGGGCAAGGAACAACGCCAGGCCCGCAACAAATCTCATTGATTTGAATTTCATTACTTTGATTTTTCGAGTTGTTTGATCAGTTTTCTGGTCATCTGACGGATGAAAGGCATAACGTCATCTTCGTTTACCATTGTGAGGCGACCGTTTTCAACCACCAGATGTCCGTTGGAGATAACGTGAGAAATGTGTTTGCTTTCAATTCCAAAAATCATGTGCATGGCCATGTTGGCGGGAGTGACTTCTTCGGGTGCCGGATAATCGAGTATGATGAGGTTGTTTTCGGCATCTCCGCAGATTTTGTTTCGCAGAAAATATTCATTGCCCGCTCTCAGACGCTGAATGGCAATAGTCGGATCGATATGATCGAATCCCTGACCGGCCAGGAAAGCCATTTTGGCGCTTCGCAGCATGTTGCCATGCAATCCATCGGTGCCCAGCATAATGTTTTCACCCATGCCTTCGGAATTGAAGAATCCAACATTGCTGCGGAGATTGCTTTCCATATTTTCGACCACGAAAACGCCGGTCTTGTTTATCAGTTCAGCTTCTTCGTTGCTCAGATGGATGGCGTGGGCAAGTACTGTTTTGGTACTTTCAAGAGCACCTGCATCATACAAACGCTCGACAACAGTCACTCCATATTCTTTCAGACTTTGTTCCTGATCGATGGTGCTTTCGGCTACATGAATATGAACGCCGGTTTTATGCTTCGAAGCCATTTCAACCGCATTTTTCAGTGTTGTTGAACCAACGGTAAAACTAGCGTGCAGACCTACGAGACCCGGCTTGCCCGAAAGCCAGCTGTCGGTATAGTCCAGCCCTTCGTCAGATGCGGAATAACTTTTCCGGTCACTGATTTCGAAACAGGGTAAAAATTGTAAGCCAAGTTTTTTAAATGCCTTTTCTATGGTTTCGAGTGAACCTTTTATGAAGTTTTGACTCGAATGATGTTCAATCACGCATGTGACGCCATTTTTCAATGATTCCATCGCAGAGTAAAGAGCGCAGGCTTCGAGCACATCGGCATCGAGAAACTGATCAATTTTCCAGGCACCGGTTTTCAGTCTGAATTCAAAATCGTCGGTGTTGGTGAGTTTATGCGTCCTTGTCAGACTAACATAGCTATGATGATGGCCATTGACAAAAGAGTGTGTGACTAGTTTTCCAAAGCAATCTATAATTCTGACGTCAGTTTGATTTTCAAGCAAATCATTAACATCCGAACTGGTTACAAGCTTTTTTTTACTTTCACCTTCGACTAAGATATTGGTGAACAGTAGTTTATTTTGCCTGAAATCAAAATAATTTGCGTTTTTAAGAATAATTGACATTTTTCCTTTTTTAAAAATTTACCTTTGAGGTCCAGAGGCATCAAAGGTTGGTCAAAGATAATAAATTATAGTATTTATGAAATCAACGATAGAAGAATTATATAAATTCCTTGACGAAGCCGGCGATAATGATATCCCGGCAATTAAAGTTGTTGAGTATCTGGATGCTATGCAGCTCAGGCAATTTGGCAAAAAGCATCATGACCACTATACAGAGTTGCTTGAAGGATTTTCGACATTTAAGGATATCCAAAGTCTTTCTGATTTTATATCCGGTTTTCTGTATTCGGTTATTGGACAGGAGAATGCTATAACCGTTATTTCGCTCTGTAACAATGAAAACGCTGAGTTTCATACCGTGTCGATAGCAGGTTGTTCTGATTTGCTTGAAAAAGTCGGAAAACTGACTGAATCAGGCCAATTGTCGCTTGCCATGAAGAACAGTCTGGATGATTTAACCCCTATGTTCGAGGATCGCCTGCTGCAGATAGAATCGTTGTACCATTTTGTTCATAAATCCATCCCTGAAGAGGCTTGTCCAGCTGTTGAAGAATACATCAATCTTCATTATTACTATGGTTATCCCATCAGTGACGGAAATAAAATCATTGCAACAGTTTCGCTGGCTGTCCCCAATTGTTTATCAGAAGTAAAATTCATTGAGCTGGACAGGATGATCCGTTTTGCGAGGCAGTTTTATATTCTGTTATTCAATTTTCAGCAAAGCGACCAGTTGAACCGTCAGATGACTTCGGTTTTTGACATGACTGATCTGGCATTTGGACTTTTTTCGAGCGATGGACATTTGATAAAAGCAAACAGTTCATTCAATACGTTGTTCAATTCTTTTGACACACCGCATTTATTTGATCCCGCATTTGTAAAGGTCCTAGGAATAAAAGATGTTTATCAGCTAAAACAAGGTATCGAAGTTCAGATGGATGTTTCGGAGAATGTTTTCAGAGATTTACCTTCTCTTGCTGAGTATTCGCGTGGGAGAATAGTGCCGGTCAAAGCAACCGATACAACCATAACTTCTTTTATTTTCATTCTTCACTCCCGAAAGGCAGAGCTTCGGATTCTGGAGACTGTGAAAAAAAATGAACAAAAATATCAACGTATATTCAATTACATTCAGGATGTATATTTCGAAATTAAACTGGATGGAACAATTCTCGAGATCAGTCCATCATTATACCACTACACCAATATTAATCCGGTCACTCTGATTGGAACAAACATTCAGTCATTATACCAGAATCCATCTCAGCGTGATAATTATATACAAGAGATTTTAGCCAAGGGCAGGGTTGATAACTTTGAAATTGACATTCAGTTGCCTGATGGGAAAATATTCAACACCATTGTCACCGCATCGCTCGTCGATGCGGGAACTGATTTTGAGCGAATCATTGGTTCCATGGTTGATGTATCGGAACTGAATAAAAAAACGAAAGCAATTCTTGATAATGAAATCAAGTTCAGATCTCTGTTTGACAATGCTCCGATTGGCTTTATGATATGTGATATTGATGGCGAAATTCTTGAAATGAATCCAGCTTTTCTGAGTATTTTTCAATTAAAGAGCATTGACAAAAGTAAAGAGACCAATGTTTTAAAAAACGAAACCGCTCAAAAACTTGGTGTCTCTGCGCTTGCAAAAAGTGTTATTGACACTGGAAAACCTGTGTTTACCGAATCTTTATTCTTGTGTCCGGATGGAGTCGAACGAAGTTTTAAATTGAAGATCAGTACCATTCCTGATCAGACCGGTGGATTAAGACATATTCTTTTTATTGCTGAAGACATTACCGACATAAAAGCTAAAGACCTTGCATTGGAAGAGAGTCGTGAGCGTTTTCTCGATATTTATAACAATACGAGCGATTTGATTTACACAATGGATTTTGAAGGAAATTTCACTTCGGTAAATCCTGTTGCGGAAAAATGGCTTGGATACAGATTCCAGGATCTGAAAAATCGCAACATGCGTGAATATATTTCTCACGATAGTGTTCAACGTGCAATGGAGCAGGTAAGACTTAAGCTGGCACATGCTTCAAATCACTCCACTTATGAGGTAACTGCTTATACGCGAAACAAGGATAAAATGATCCTTGAGATCAACAGTTTTCTGCGGTACAAGGATGGAAATCCCATTGAAGTATTTGGAATTGCGCGCGATATTACTGAGCGCAAGAAGCATGAAGAGTTTATCACATTAGCGCTGCGTGAGCGCGAAAAGTTGATTATGGAAGTTCACCACAGGATTAAAAACAATCTGCAATTGGTGCTTTCAATGTTGAAAATGTATTCCTACAATCTCGAGGATAAAAAAACGCTTCAGACATTCAGAGATATTATTCAGAAAATAATGGCAATTTCTGCAGCGCACGAAGATTTTTATTTCAGTACAGATTTCAAAGAAATTGACTTCGGAAAATATTTGGAGACAGTCGTAGTGAATTCAATAGAACAATTCGACCATCATAATAAGGTTAAATATAAAATTGAATCAGATGAATTGAAAGCGACAATTGACGAAGTTGTTCCGCTGGGTCTGATTGTATCCGAACTTCTTTCAAACAGTATCAGACATGGAGTAGACAAAGATGGAACGGTGAACTTATATATTGGTTTACAAAATATCGGCTCAAAGCATGAATTAATAGTAAAAGATGATGGGCCGGGAATTCCAGCTGAAACATTAAGCAATATTGGACAGTCATTGGGGCTGTCGCTGGTAGCTATGCTTGCCGAGGATCAGCTGGGTGGTAAGTACCTGGTAGAATCAAATGAAAGCGGAACAATCGTGAAGGTTGAATTCTGAATTACTTTACGAAACCGCTGCAGGCAGCAGCACCAAAGGGCAGATCGTTATCATCGGAAAACAAGACTGCATCGCCCTGCACGATTTCGACTTCAACATAGCCTGTATCAGTCGCATTTTTCGCCTGCAGATAAACGTATGTATCTGGTCTCGCACTGAATTCATAACTCCAGGGAATGGTTCCTGTTGAAAGTCCTGTCAACGTAGTCTCCCCCTTATCGTTTACATAGGTTACCAGAATTTCGGCAGCAGTACCATTAACCTTGTAGGCCATCTTTTTTTTGAAGACAACGATTTGGCTTGATTTGTCACATGAGGTCACAAAAACAACTGGGAGGAGCAGTAACAGAAAGATGAATTTCTTCATTTTAATTCAGTTTAAGTATTTTAAACGTGGCTAAATTAGAAAAGTTTTTTCAAATGGTAAAAAAAACTTGCATAAAGTTGATTTTCAATTAAAACCCGGCTCCGTCTTTTCTTCACTTTCACGGTAGCGGCTCTGTACTTCCTTGCTTATTTCGAACAAACCAGACAAAGAAAAGAGCCAGAACCAGAAATGTAATCCCGGCTCCAATACCAATAGACATATTGTATGGAAGTTGAAGGCCTTCAGGTGCGAAGAATATATAGGATGAAGCAACCATTGTCATGAACACGGCCGGGATGAACGAAACGAGCCAAAGCTTCTTTTCACCAAGCAGATAAACGGTGATTGCCCAAAGGGTTATTGTCGCAAGAGTCTGATTACTCCAGGCCATATAGCGCCAAATGATTCCAAAATCGATTTGAGTAAGAACAAAGCCGCATAAAAAGAGCGGTGAGGCAATGAGCAACCGATTTGCGATTTTTTTCTGTTTTAAATGGATGAAATCGGCCACAATCAGCCGGGCACTCCGAAAAGCAGTATCTCCCGAGGTGATGGGTGCCGCCACAACTCCAAGAATCGCAAGGAAAGCACCGAAGCGACCCAGCAATGAGTTGCTGATTTCATTCACTACCCACGCAGCATTCCCGTTTTTTGCAATCATCGTGTCGTTCAGTTGTTCAACACCTCCGAAAAACGCCATGGCTGCTGCAGCCCAGATCAGAGCAAGGATTCCTTCCGTAATCATGGCTCCGTAAAATACGCGCCGGCCATATTTTTCATTTTTTATACACCGGGCCATCAGAGGACTTTGAGTAGCATGAAATCCTGATATAGCGCCACAGGCAATAGAAATGAACATCATCGGAAATATGGGCATCGCATCGCCTTTGATGTGCTGATTATATAGATTCCCTGTGAGTTCTGGTAGGTGGAAATTTCCGAACAGAATGGCCCCAATGATTGCTGCTGCCATAAACAGTAATGCAAAACCAAATATCGGATAAATGCGCCCGATTAATTTGTCGATCGGAAGCATGGTGGCCAGAAAGTAATAAATAAACACGATTATTGCCCAGAAAGTCAAATCAAATGCTATTGCTGTGTTTCCGATATTCAATACTCCGGGTGTGAGCCCGGCAAGAATTCCGGCAGGCCCCATAATGAAGACCGCTCCAACCAGAACCATCAGCATAACGGTGAAGGCGCGCATAAACTGCATGACGGGTTTTCCAAGATATTTTCCAATGATTTCCGGCAGGCTTAGCCCGTCAAGCCGAACGCTCATCATTCCGGCCATGTAATCGTGAACAGCACCTCCGAAGATAGAACCGAAAACAATCCACAGGAAAGCCGATGGGCCCCACATGGCTCCGGCTATTGCTCCGAAAATGGGCCCGAGGCCGGCGATATTCAGGAACTGAATAAGAAAAATTTTATACCAGGGCAAGGGAACATAATCCACGCCATCTTGTTTTGAAAATGCAGGCGTAGTGCGCGTTTTGTCAACTCCGAAAATCTTTTCCATCAGCAAGCCATAAAACAAATAGCCCGCGATAAGGATTCCCACTGAAATGAGAAATGTGTACATGAAAACCGGTTTTTATTTTTTACCCTTTGTTTTCTGTTGATCTTTTTTCCACGCTTCCTTGTCCATCAGATCACCCGTTTCTGTGTAATGGCGCCATTTCCCCTGTTTCAACCCTTCTTTGTAATCACCCTCAATCTTTATGGTACCTGAGTCGTAATAAAATTTTGCTTCGCCATCTGCCTTGCCTTCAGAATATTCAATGCTGGTTTTCGATTCGCCATTGCTGTAATATTCGAGATAGGTGCCATCAATTTCGCCATCCTCAAATTCAGCCTGAGCCTTTGTTCTGCTTTCTTCTTCGTCGTAATACAACATCCCTTTGCCGGTTGGCTCACCGTCTTCGAACATCAAACTTCCCCAAATATCTCCGCTTTCGTAGTAATAGCGCCACATCCCTTCGCGATTTTTATCAATAATCCGACCTTCAGCTTTCACCTGAGTGCTATCGTCTTCGTAGTATATTTTGCAGGTTTTACCTTCTTCATATTCCTCCGGCAGTTCAATGTCGAGCAGGGAATCAAATTCGCTGACATACAAATCTTCGGCGCTGTTTTCAATTTCTTCGAGCGCTGCATCAAACAATGCATCGGTACTATGTTCGACAATAAGCATGTTGCTGAACAAGCCTTTTTTCTCGCTCACCAATTGAAATCCAATTTTGTAAAACGAAGCCAGAATTTCTCTGCTTTCGCGGATATTGGCTTTCTGATCTTTTTTCGCGTAATAATAGAGATGACTGTAGATTTTGGGTCCCTGCAGGAAAACGGACACATTGGCTTCGTCGTCGAACTGTTCGTAAAAATTCATAAAATCCTCATCATTGGCCAAAATCCGGCCTTTCTCATACGAGTCAATCATGTCCATCAGACAGCTTGGAGAATTGCTGAATACAACAAAATCATCCATGTAAATAAAGTAGGGCTTGTCGAGTTTTGCAAACATTTTTCCGAAAAACATTTTGAAAAAACCGTTCATTCCGAAATAATGAATTTTGAAATTTTTATATTCAGAATCAGCAATCTTAATCGGAGTGCGGTTTTTTACCTTCTTCACGATTTTCTCCATGCCTGCCATCGCCAGTTCAATGTCTTTGGTATGCAAAACTGCAATCATATCATTTTCGCGCGCGTTGGGGGTGGGAGGGAGCTTCAACATGGCTATTTCATTACCAATCCAGGAGAAAAAGTCTTCTTCGAGACTGATGCCAAACAGCTTCTCCATTTTTTTCAATGACTTTTCATACGATTCTGCTCCGGCTGAATCTTTGAAAGTAAACTCAGCTTTGAGATTATTGAAAAGGTCCATGTAGTCGGCAAATGAAATAGAAAGATACAAGGCATAGTCGGAAGGAATAATTCTGTAAGCCTGCATTGGTCCACGTTCAATACCACTCAGCATGTGCATGTAGCTTTCGGTCGAATCTTTCAGAATGGTGCTGCCGCTGAAACTGAGTCGTTCGCTTTCCAGATTGATGTTGAATGCTGAATAGCCGAAAATGCGCTTTAGCTCACCCAGCAGTTCCTGTTCATCTGAAAGGTAATAACCAATGTAGGGTGCAAGAAAATTATAACTGGCATAGAAGCGAAAAAGATTGTTGCCTGACGTAGAACTCACGACAGTCTGAAAAGCAGCATCGTTTTTCCAGAGATCCGGCGTTTTTGCGGTGGTGATGGAATTCTGCACCAGACTTTTGTTATATGAAGCCATAAAAACATTGTCGATGACCGAAACATAAAAAACTTCATCGCTGGTTTTATCGTCAATGATGAGAATGTCGGTGTCTTCAAATTTTTCGCGCGACATTTCATAGCCAAAGTTCTCAACAATTCCACCGACATAATCTTTGATGAATGCAAATTTACCAGCCTGCTTCAGATCGACCAGAAACAGAAAATCGAAATCCTGATTTGGAAGAAGATGACAGCTAACGAGCAACGGCCGGTCGGTAAAAAGCATGTCCATGGTTTCGTCGCCTTTGATAAGAGAGTCGAGGGTGCCGGCGCTTTCCGAAATATCTTCAAATAAAGGATCTGTAATCAGATGCTGCCACATTTTGCTTTCAGTCAGCGTTGTCCAGCCTTTAGTCAGGTTATCAGTTTCAATGATATAAACGGCGTCACGCGGCACATAATTCCAGATGGCGCGCATGGGGCTGGTTTTGAAATAAAAATAGGCAGCTGTTCCACCAAGACCCAGAACGATTACTGCAAGCGAGATTAGAAATATTTTGCGTGACTTTTTCATAGCCGGATTTTAGTTAAGCAAACCTACGGTTTTTTCGTAAGATGTGCAAAGGAATGGGCCGAAAATATTTGTACGGCCTGGATCGCTTTGCTGGAGGCAGTATTAAAACAAGCCAGGCAATCCAACATTCAATAGTTCGAAGTGTCAAACCCCAGCAAGATACTTCTCACAGTAAAATTAAACGCTGAACATATCCGCAAAAATCTTTTGCATGGTGCTGAAATCTTTATCGGAAAATGCGACAAGAAATACATCCGGAGCACCTGGGTTTTCGCGTATAAAAGTGTCGATGGTGCTCATGGCAATTCTCGTGGCTGTGTCAAATGGAAATCCATACACGCCGGTGCTGATCGAAGGGAAGGCGATGGTGCGGATTTCGTTTTTCAAGGCCAGTTTCATCGAATTGAAATAACACAATCGCAACAATTCCGGCTCGTTGTGAACGCCTCCCCGCCAAACGGGACCCGGAGTATGAATGACATACTTTGCGTGTAATCGGAATCCGGGTGTAATCTTGGCTTCGCCGGTCTGAGCGCCGTTCAGTTTTTTGCAGAACTCGAGCAATTGCGGTCCCGCCGCACGATGGATAGCACCATCAACTCCGCCGCCTCCCAGCAAAGTTGTATTAGCCGCATTTACAATGCATTCCACCTGTTGTTGAGTAATATCTCCTTTAACAATTTCCATCATTTTATTAGTTGTTAAAAGTGTGTTATCGGTTGGGAAAATGACAAAATGCAGTATTAAAATTGTAAATATAAGTAGAATTCATTTACATTTGCACTCCAATAAATTATTAAATAATAATTACTATGAATCAGGATCGTAAGACAAATTTAGCACGAATTGGGGTATTCTATGACGGAAATTATTTTCTCCATGTTAGCAATTACTACAATTACGTGCATTCTCGTCAGAGTCGAATTAGTATCAGTGGGCTCCACACTTTCATACGCCAATATGTTGGTCAGGAAGAAGGCATGGATCCACAGTATTGCCAAATAGTCGACGCTCATTATTTCCGCAGTCGCCCGGGCGCTAAGGAAGCCAGTATGAAAGGCAATCAACTTTATTTCGATCGTCTTTTCGACGACATACTCATGTCGGAAGGAATTACAACTCATTATTTCCCTGTACGAACCGTTCAGGGTGTAAAAATGGAAAAAGGAATCGATGTTTGGCTTGCCCTCGATGCCTATGATCTCAACATTGCACACAAGTTCGACGTGATGGTTTTAATTGCCAGCGATGGTGATTATGTGCCATTGGTCAGAAAAGTGAATGCGCTTGGCACCAAAGTCATGCTTGTCAGCTGGGATTTTGAATTCGTTGATGACTTCGGTCAGCAAAAAATGACCCGCACATCGCAGGATCTGCTCCGCGAAGTCACTTATCCGGTGGCTATGCATGATCTCATCGAAGACCCGGACTTTACAGGTAATCCAACCATCAACGGATTGTTTGTCCCCAGGTCGGAGAAGAAGGATTTTGATCTTTTTGAGTCCGAAGAGTTTATCGAATTGCAGGGCGATGGTATTGAAAGAACATCATCAATTCTTTCACTCAAAAACGGATATGGTTTTATTAAGTATCCGCCCAACAATCTTTTCTTCCATTTTCACACATTGGTAGAAACTGACATGACAGAGCTCAAACCGGGCGATGAGGTCATGTTCGAAATTGCCAAGAATGAAAAAGGTGAAGATGTGGCCGTGAAAGTTAAACTGCTTAAAGATTAATTTTTTTTAATCATTCCGAAACTCTGTCTGCGTAATTGCGGGCAGAGTTTTTTTGTTTAGCCCTCGAAGGGTTCCAAACCCATCGAGGGCTTTGTTCCAACCCCTTCGATGGCTTAGTTTTCAAACCTGACAAGTTTGTATTTCTTCTGACGCATAAACGATTGAATGATTGAATGCGCGTCTTTGTCGATGATGGCCGGTTTTTGAATATGCATGTAGCATTCTTCACAACAGCTCAGACTCGCGTCTTCAGGCAGAAATCCATATCCTTTATACGTGCCGTTTTCGACAAGTACAAATGGTTTTTTATCGTTTACATACTGACCTTCTGAAAGCAGAAATGTTTCGTTCTTCATCTGAACATCGTCCAGTGCCTGATATGCGCGCTCGTTGTAGTCTTCAGGCGATTCTTTGCCTACACAGGCCCCTTTGCATTTTTTTATCTGATGATAAAAGCATGGACCTTCAGTGTCGTAGATTCCGCACAGTTTCTGACAAAGCTGATAGCGGTTTATAATGCGGTCGAGATATTGAAGAGCTTCGTCCTTTTCTGAAAAAGCGCGCAATGGAAAAGCTTTTTTCTGATTTTGTGTGGCGTCGATATAAAAGTTCAGATATCCATTGTTGTCTTCGCATTCGTAAAGTCCGAAGCGAGCCAGGGAGCGACGTCCGGCGCGATTGAATACCGGTTTGTTCATTTTTATTTCGTGAGATTCTTTCAGAAGGGCAATGAGTTCGCTGCCGGTTTCTTCGTATTCGACACGCGCCGTAAGTTCCTGCATGCGCAGGTCGCGCACGGCTTTTTTGTTATAAAAATGATCGAGCACACGGCGGTGCAGGTTGGTGCTTTTACCTATGTAAATCAGATCGTCTTTGTCGTTATAAAAATAGTATACTCCGGTAGTTTCCGGAATTTCCCTGAAGCGTGTGATCATAAGCGCCGGATGCAGCTTGAGCTGAGTCTGCAGCACTTTCGGGCTGTCAGGAATACCAATTTCCTCGAGCATCAGAAACAAATCAACGGTAGCTCGTGCGTCGCCGGCAGCGCGATGTCGGTCGTGGAGCGGAATATTTAGCGATTCGCATAAATTGCCCAGACTGTACGAAGCGTGGCCTGGAATCAACTTGCGGCTGTTAGCCAATGTGCAGAATTTATCACTTTTAAAAACATAACCCAGCCGGGCAAATTCGGTGACAATGAAATTGTAATCGAAGCTTACGTTGTGCGCAACGAAAATGGCATCTTTGGTGATTTCAACAATGCGGGCAGCGACTTCGTAAAACTTTGGCGCATCTTCAACCATCGCATCAGTAATACCTGTCAGTTGCGTAATAAAAGGCGGAATGGGCCTTTCGGGATTAATGAGCGAACTGAATTCGTCAATGATTTTGCCATCTTCCACTAAGAAAATGGCAATTTCAGTAATTTTACCTGCCCGGTTATTCCCCCCGGTTGTCTCTATGTCGCAGACAGCGTATTTCATTGAGTGCAAAGGTAGTGATTTGCCCGATTATTTTATTGATTTTTTGCAGCTGTTGAAAAACTGTAAAAATTCACTATCTTTGTAAAGCTATGAATATTCTGACTCAGCATATCGATCAAATAAACAAGCTCTGTGAATCAAACAGTGTGAGAAATCTCTTTTCCTTCGGATCGGTAAATTCGAATAAATTTACCATTAAAAGTGATATTGATTTGGTTGTTGAAATTGATGATAACGATCCCATTTCTTATGCTGAAAAGTATTTCAATTTAAAATTCAAACTGGAAGAATTGCTTCATCGACGGATAGATTTACTCGAACAAAAGGCAATTCGCAATCGTTTTCTGAAAAGTGAAATAGATCGTACCAAAGTAATAGTTTATGGAAAAAGCAATGCAGACCTGGCTTGAAGATATTGTCAGGTCGATTGATGAAACAGAAATGTTTCTTCCTGAGAAAAGAAATTTTCACGAATTCAGAAAAGACCTGAAGACAAGAAAAGCAATTGAAAGAAATATTGAAATAATAGGTGAAGCTGTAAACCGGATTTTAAGTGTTAGTCCAAGTATAACCATATCGCATGCGCGAAAAATTGTGGACACAAGAAATCGAATTATTCATGGATATGATTCTGTTTCCGAAGATATTATCTGGGCAATTGTTACAAACGACTTGAAGAGTCTTAGGGATGAAGTTGCGCTTTTAATTAATGATCAGTCTCTGTAATTTTAGCTTCGCGAATGTCCATCCTGATGTTATTGGACCGCAGTTGACATTTTTCGAATAATGCAAATTTATTAAAACGCGGGCGTTCCGATGAAAGGTTTGCTTTTTTGAAAATGTCTGTACACAATACCAAACTCAATTGCATCGGCTTTGGCGAAATGAGCGCGCAGAGCAACGTGTAGCCCAATATTATCAGAAACAAAATATCGCAGTGACAATCGCTCAAAAACAAATTCTTTTTTAAAATTACCGTTTTTCAAATAAGATCCTGCCTGAAGATGTATTTGTAATCTGCCGATGGGTATAGTCCAAAGCCCTTTCAGCGACAGTTTAATATTGTTAGAAAAAGGAACAATGGTGTCATTGAATTCAGTCAGTTTTTCATTCATGCTGTAATCCAGGATCAGATCAGAACCAATTCCAAAAGCTGATTTAGAACGCGGGAAAAACTTTTCGGCGGAAAGACTGAATGCAGGCTTAATTCTCCCTTCATATTTTACTTGCTTCCATGCACCCGTTGCCACAAATTGCCAAAGACCTGAGAATACGGGTTCATTCAATTCCCTTTTAGCGATGGCTGCTGGTTTCATATTCCAGCTGTATTCGAGTCCCAGTCCTAATGTTGGAATATTCAGTCCGAGATTTGGCGCTTTGGTTGAGCCGTTTGAAAAATGCGTCCAGAGCAATTCTGCTTTCATTTTCCATGATGGCGTCAGTTCGAATGTTCGTTTGTAACCCAGTATTATCAACGCATTCAGATGTGAACCGATGGCAGTGAATGAACAATTGTCTTCGGTATACGTTTTTGTATTGAATTCAATGCCGCATCCAAGCACAAAATGGCTGCGGTGTTTTTCATTCAGCGGAAAATGAAACTGTGGACTAAAGCCTATTGAATAGCCCATAGTGTCAGGGTTTCCGGGATTTATAAGACAGATATCAATTACTTTTAATGTGTGTCCGCCTTGTTTCACATTGGTGTCGCGTGGAGTCAGATATTGAAAATGGCATTGCTGGGCGTGTCCGGTGATGTAATTCCACATATCGGAGTGATGCGGAGAGGTGAACCCATATCCAAAACCAGCCGACAGGGAACGCGTCTGCGCCTGTGATGCTGCGGAAATGCAGAGGATGCTCAGAAATAGTAGTAGTTGGCGCGCAGGCATTTTGGCAATTTATAAAGTGCAGAGCAAAGATAAAAAATGAATTGATATAATTGGAGCACTGTCACGGATCAGGGGCAACGCATTAAACCCCGCAAAAAACTGCTGGAATCGTAGTTGCACAAAGTTGCACAACGTTTTGCACGAAGTAACACAATGTAAAAAACTGTAAAAGCCGATTCAAAAAAACACAACAGAGTTGTGTTTCATCAATTACAGCATATCGAATTCTGAAAGTGCTCTTTCAGATTCACTTTGCTGTAATTGATACCGGCTTTTGCCTCATAAAATCTACTCAGTGCGACTCAGTGCGCACTCAGTGAATTCTAAGACATATGCAAGTCGTTTTTAAAATTTTCTTTGTAAAGTGTAACAAAAGGAGATTGTCTTTTTGTAACTGC
>MEOQ01000030.1 GCA_001769275.1 Bacteroidetes bacterium GWF2_43_63
CCTTAGTGCGACAAATTTCATCATTTTTTGTCACAACTAACTGATTTTCAATAGCGATTTTTCAACATGGCAACAGGGGCGGACAAGTCAGGAATTAAAGTCGGGCGGGGAGTTTATCCTGCCGCGGCAGGAACAAAATGTTGGGTGCTGTATATCTCTGTCACGGAAAGCATTTCCGCGCCAGAGCATTAATTGTGGCAAATACGCCATAATTAAAATCAGGATTGTAATCCGATTCCCATACCCCACGATACTCAACTGTATTCCTGTTACGAAGCCAGTCTGAAATGAATTACGGCATTTGCATTACGTCGTTATTGCGCTATTGTTTTACCAGTTGCATTTCCTGATATGGTGTTTTCAGAATGTATATTCCGTTTTCAAAACCATGCAGATCGATAATGTCTGCACCCTTTTGCAAAAAACCTTTTTGAACGAGCCTGCCTTCGGCATCTGAAATTTCATAGGGAGTAGCTGATTCACCTGTGTTTTCAACGCGGAACATGCCTTCGGATGGATTGGGGAATACGCTCAGCTGATATATTTCTTCATTTTCAGTGAATGATGTAATGGTCACCTGAAAACAATCCGACATTTCGAAACAACCATTCTGATAGACAACCACCGCATAGTTTCCGGATTGAGCTGGAGTGAACGATTGAGCAGTTTCTCCGGGAATGGTCAAAAAGGCGTTATTGCAATCGACCCATTGATACAGGGCTGGTGTTGCCTGAGAAGTAAGAGTGTTGCCATTTTGAGTAACAGCGGTATTTGGTGGAACGATGGAAAGGTTGATGGTGATTATGCTGTCGCAACCTACCATGTTGGGAATGGTGTCGTGATATGTTCCGTTCGCATTATAGGTGTAATTGCCGCTGGGAACCGTATAATTGTCGCAAACCACGGGGTTAATGGTGCTGTATGTATTTTGAGCAATGGTCAGATGAAATGTGATAACGCTGTCGCATTGTTCAGCATTGAATATGGTATCAGTGTAGGTTCCATTGGTTGTCCAGATATAGTTGCCACTGGGCGAAACCATCCCTGAACAAACAGTCATAGTTGTATCCGATGCTGTTGGCATGCATGGAGTACATGCAATCAGTTTTACGACAAATGCATCGGTAGACCCGCTGGCGGTTAGATTTAACGTCGTTATTTCAGGATCGAAATCGGCATTACCACTATAGCTGCCTGCATAGTAGGAAAATCCGTTGTTATCAATGGCCATGGCCATGCCATAATCGGTAGAACCGGAGCCTCCCATACCACCGGCACAAAAAAAAGCGCCGGACGAATCGAGTGTGCTTGCAAACACATCATAACCACCATTCGTTACGAGATTGAACTCTGCTACACCCGGGTCAAAATCGGCATCACCTGAAAAATAACCTGTCGAATGAACAAATCCCGATTTGTCAACTTTGACTGCACGCCCTATGTCATCATATATACTGCCCATATTGGCAACCCAGGCCAATTGGCCCATTGAATCAAGTTTTTCAACAAAAACATCCATTCCTCCGTTGGAAATCAGCTTGTGCAGGGCAGGCGCCGGATCGAAATCAGCCGAATCGGTAAACGTGCCGGTAATAAAAACATTTCCAACGCTATCGGCATCGATGCCATAACACCAGTCGGTTGCCAGGCCGCCGATTCCCGAAGCCCATTTAAAAACACCAGCTGAGTCGAGTTTACAGGCATATACATCGGACAATCCAATTGAAGTAAGTTGAAATCCTGCACCGCCTGGATTGAAATCGGCTGTGCCATTGTAATAACCACCCGCATAAATATTTCCTGCCCGATCAGCAGCAATACAGTTTGCCCTGTCTACTCCTGAACCGCCCATGCGTTTGGCCCATTTGTAACTACCGGAAGAATCAAGCTTGCAGATGAAAATATCGTCGCTGCCTGCCGAAATCAGGTTGGCGGTACCTGTTCCCGGGTCAAAGTCGGCTGTCCCGCCGAACCAACCAGATGAAAAAACATTGCCCATGGTATCAACGGCAATTGCATAGCCGTAATCGCTTGTTGCTCCACCCATTTTTTTTGCCCAGAGCAAATTTCCGGTATTATTGAATTTGGCAACAAAAACATCCCAGCCACCAGAAGAAGTAAGTGGATAACTGGCAGCACCAGGATCAAAATCGACCGTCGAATAAAAGACGCCTGTGATATAGAAATTTCCATGACTATCTGTGCAGATGCCATATCCATAATCAGCACTGGTGCCGCCAACGCGGAAAGCCCATTGCAACTGGCCCGAAGCATTTGTTTTGCTTACAAAAACATCATCATTTCCGGCAGAGGTCAAGGAATAAACTCCCGCACCCGGATCAAAATCTACAGTACCCCAGAAGTGGCCAACAGAATACACATTCCCGTTATTGTCAACTGCCACACCGTAAGAATAGCATGTTGTTGACGTTCCACCCGTGTGATTGGCCCAGACAAGTTCAGGCTGTGCCTGCGCTTTTGCAAGCAATAGAACTGCTAACATTGAAAACAACAAAAATTTCATATTAAATGATTAGTATGAATTATTCAAGAGATCTCCGCTTGATAAACAACAGAATGCTGCATTTTCTCAAACAAACAAAGATATACAAAAAACAAGATACATGTTGTTAGTGCAAATCTGGGTTGATGGCAGCTCAGCACCCAACAGCCTGTCCGCCTGCCGGTAGAATTTCGTGTCCGTACCTTCTCCTAAATTAAGGTCTGACGGATGACAGAATGCTGGGTGCTGTATACCCCTGTCACGGATAGCATTTCCGCGCCAGGGAAGAGTCCTTTATTTCCCTGTCACGGAAAGCATTTCCGCACAAGGGATGAGTGAAAATATTTTACAGTTGAGCGAAGTATCCTTACTTCGCTCAACAATTTTTAATATCTTCGCATTCCGCATGGACAACTACCACAATCAATATACACTGGGTGAAGTTTTGCAGCAGCTGATCGATAAATTCAGATTGCGCAACCGCATGAACAGTGAATCGCTGCAGGCTGCCTGGCCCGAGATAGCCGGCGCGCTGGTGGCGCGTCACACCAAATCGGTGCAGCTCGACGGACCAGTGTTGTATATTGAAGTCGATGAGCCTGCGCTGCGCAACGAGCTGCTGTACATGCAGAGCGATATCATCAGCGCTGTGAACAAACGTCTGCACAACGATGTGGTTGAAAAAATAGTAATCAGATAATTTAAGAACATATGAATATAAAGCTGCGTCCGGCCACTGAAGCCGATTTACCTGAAATACTCGGCATGATAAAAGAGCTTGCTCTGTTTGAAAAAGCCCCCGAAAAAGTGACCAACTCCGTTGAACAAATGCAACGCGAGAAAGACTTTTTCCGCTGCATCATGGCTGAAAATGAGGATGGGACCATCGTTGGAATGGCGCTCTATTTCTTTGCTTACTACACCTGGGTAGGGAAGTCGCTCTATCTTGACGATTTATACATTAAACCCGATTATCGCGGAAACGGCATTGGCACAATGCTTTTGAACGAAATAATGAAAATTTCCAAAGAAGAAAAATGCACCCGAATCCGCTGGCAGGTCCTCGACTGGAACACCCCGGCCATTGAACTCTACAAAAAGATGGGCATGACCCTCGACGGCGAGTGGATTAATTGTGACTGGATCAATGAATAGCAGTAAGTGGTGAACAGGAAATCGTTTACAATTTCATATGCAGAAATTCCAGTAGATTAATTTGTTTTATGCCCTTAAAATCATTTCCGATTATTGGGTCGTTCAGAGTAACAACATATTTCGGATAATTGTCGGGGATTAGCATCAGATTGCCGAATTCGCGACCGACAACCTCTTTGCCAGTAAGTTGCAGACACACCTGAACATAAATCTGAAGCCCGTTGCGGTTAGCAACAAAATCGATTTCCTGTTGGTCGAGTTTTCCAACCTTTACAGCATATCCCGATTGAATCAAGTGCAAAAACACAGCATTTTCAAGAGTCTTATGTAAATCGTTTCTGGTGTGATGGCCGGTGATAGCATTACACAATCCGGTATCTTCGAAATAATATTTTTCGCCGATTTCAAATATTTTCAATCCATTTATTTCGGCGCGCTGAACCTTACGGATAATGTATGCATTAGCCAGTGCCCGAAGATAATTCAGTGTCAGTTGCGGAGATATTGCGATATGCTGTGACTTCAGAAATTTACTAATGTTTGCAGCCGAAAAAAGGCTTCCAACATTGTCGGCCAGATAACGGATCAGATTTTCCAGGAACGTTACATTCCGTATGTTTTCACGTGCAACGACATCTTTTAGCATAATGGTTGAATAAACGCTGCGGAGATATTCGAACGGCAAATCTCCACTTAGCTCCACATTAGTCAGATAGGGCATTCCCCCATAAGTGAGGTATTTCATCATACTGCTATACTCAGACTTCAACTTATGAAAACGAAGAAATTCACTAAAACTGAGCGCATGGATTGGAATCTCTATATACCTTCCGGCCAAATGGGTGGCCAGCTCTCCTGATAACATGTGCGCATTGCTCCCCGTACAGTAAATATCACATTTTTTTTCAGCAAGCAAACTCCGCACTGCCAACTGAAAACCCTCTATTTCCTGCACTTCATCAATGAAAAGAAAATTCTTTTGTCCTTTTTCCAACTGTTCCTTTACATATGCCAACAAATCGGTATGTGTCTTTAAATGAAGGAAACTTTCTGTCTCGCAATTGATAAAAACAATATTAGCCTTGGGATTTTCTTTGCGGATAACATCTGCTATTTGCATCATAATATAGCTTTTGCCGACTCTTCGTTGCCCCGTAAGTATCTTTATCAGAGGCTTTGAAATATAAGGACGGACTTTTTCAATATAATCAGGACGTAGAATGTATCTGGCCATAATAGTTTCATTTATACATGAATGATTTTACAAATATACGAAATATTTCATTTATATCGTAAATATATTTTAATTAAAAATCGCCATAGAACTCAAAAAAGATGGGCATGACCCTCGACGGTGAGTGGATTAATTGTGATTGGATCAATGAATAGTAGCCAGTTGTGAGTGGTCAGTGGACAGTACGCGTTAGGCAGAAGGGGTAAGGAGTAAGGGGTAAGGAGTAACCGGGGAGTGGCCAGTGGTGAGTTGCCAGTTGTGAGTTTATGCAGTGATAATAAACGTTTATCCCAAAAATTATCATAGTCGATTCCTTTGAAAACGATCCGCCAGCTGGCGGATCGAATAATAATAGCCCGATGCCCTGATTGCTGAGTATGCGAAGCTCAGGGCTGCGGGGATAAGAAGAGCGACATGTCACGTTTTACGTGAAGCACCTTCGAAAATACGAATTCGCCGCGGCGGACGAGATACGAATGGATGTTAGAATGTGAGTGGCATTAATAAGTGGCTACTGGCTAATGACAACTGAACACTTGCAGATCTGTCTCTGAGAAAAAATCAGTAGCCCCCATGCAACCAATTTCCCCTAAATTTGCACTGATAATCAAAGACTTTTTTATGCGCGCATTTTTTGTTCTTATGGCGGTCGTTTCGATGACTGTTTTTTCTGTTGCCCAGACCGTTGAATATTCCTACCGTTTCGGCGATTACAAAGTTGTTGATAAAGGCGATTTTCAAACCATTATTTTTGACGGAACCCAGCAATACGGCGTTGTGGGCGAACCTACGTTGCCATATCAGCAAGTTTCGCTGCTGTTGCCGCCTGGCGCTGAAGTGGCGTCGGTTGAATATATTCTTGAAAATGAAATCGTCATTCCGGGAAAATACAATCTGCCGCCGGTGCAGCCCGATTATCCGTACAGTGTTGGAAGCAAAGGTCAGGAAGTAAAAGACGAAAACGTCTATTCACTCAATGCAGCTTATCCGCATAAATACAGCAGCTCGCTTGCGACGCAGTTTCTGAATGGTTATTCATTTGCACTTGGAAAATTTACGCCTGTACGATGGAACCCTGCAACCGGTTCTCTGTCATATTTCTCGAATGTCAGAGTCATTGTTCATACAACACAAACAGCACTTTCATTGAAAGCGATTGAGAATATCAGTTCTGCTGAAAATGCGCTGTTGCGCGTTCGCACACTGGCACAGAACAATGCCATGATGGATCGTTATCCCACCAAAGAACCCATGGATGCGTATCAGTTGCTGATAGTGACAACAACAACGTTGAAAGCCGGATTTGCGCCACTTCAGCATTATTACGACAGTCTCGGCATCAGCACACGCGTAGTGACAACAGATAGCATTAATACAGTAATGCCAGGAAGCAGTATTCGGACAAAAATCAGAGATTATATCATTCAGGAATACCAGAACAATTCCATTGAATATGTGATTCTAGGCGGTGATGTGAATAAAATTGGCGCACGCGGTTTCTATTGCTATGTTGTTTCCGGATCTGGTTACGAAGACACCGGTATTCCGGCCGACTTGTATTATTCGGCGCTGGATGGCACTTTTGATGAAGACGGAGACGGCACCTATGGCGAAGCACTGCAGGATTCTATCGATCTGTTGCCCGAAATATCCATCGGACGTTTTCCTGTTGAAACAACTTCCGAACTCGCCATCATGGTGAACAAAACCATCAATTATCAGAAAAATCCGGTCATGGCTGATATGAATAAAATCATCATGTTGGGCGAGCTGTTGCTCGATGCACCACTCACGCTCGGACAGGACTATCTTGAATTGTTGATTGACAATCAAAGCAACAATGGTTACAATACGAGCGGGATTCCTTCGGCAACAACCTCCATCGACACATTGTACGATCAATGGAATTCTGCAGGCGGATATGTTTCGTACGAATGGGATCTGCCCGAACTGTCCACCTCGTTGAATGCGGGTTCATCTTTCATTTATCACGTCGGACATTCTTCGGAATTGTACATGATGCGCATGAGTGATATGGAACTCGACAACACCACCTTTTCATCAATGAATGGAACCGATCATTCTTATGGACTTTTGTATTCGCACGGCTGCATGTGTGGTTCGTTCGACTGGGACGACTGCATTGCAGAGATCTCAATGACACTTGATAATTATCTGGCGGCTTGCGTTGTAAACTCGCGCTACGGCTGGTTTAATGAAGGTCAGACAGAAGGCCCGTCGCAGCATTTGAATCGTGAATTTGTCAATGCCATTTACAATCCGGCCATAAATGAGCGTAATATTGGCGATGCATTTACCATGTCGAAAATTGCAACGGCGCCCTGGGTTGATTTGGCCGGTGAATATGAATTCGGCGCCCAGCGCTGGGTACACTACGATAATAATTTATTGGGCGATCCGGTTTTGCGCATGTGGGTCGATGCCATTGAGGTCGGAGTGGGTGATTCAGAAAAAATTTCGTTCAGTGTTTATCCGAATCCATCGGATGGAAATATTGTTCTTGACCAGCAATTTGACGGAGCTCAGCTCAGCGTTTTCAATGCAATGGGTGATTTGGTGTATTCCGGAATTGTTGAGAGCCAGAAAATAAATCTGACACATTTATCTTCCGGATTATATTTGATGCAAATCAAACAAGGCAACGAAAGTTCAAACTCTAAAATCATTCTTCGCTAACGTAAGAGGCTGTCTCAAAATTGCCGGTTGTTTCGACATTCCACCGTTCCGGCCGCAATTAACCCTCGACGAGTTACGAACTCTTGGAGGGTTTTCTAAACAGGCCGGAACATGGAACCGTCGTAACAACAGCAAAAACAACGGTTCCATGTCCTTCAGCTTCTTCGTCGCTTCGGACGGTGGAATGTTGTTTTTGCACTTGATTTCTTTTTGAGACATCCTCGATTACGAAGGTCGTGAGCAATGAGCAGAATGAAGAGGTTGGAAAGTTAGAAATTGAATTGGCAATGCGTTGAATAATAATCCACGTTGTGTAAATCTCAAGACTTTTGTGTCCAATTCAAATAAAACATCAGTATTGCCATTTTTTTTCACAAGGTAATTTTAGTACCTTTGTGATTCTTTTGCTTTAATTTTCTCAAATAATTGATTATCAATATTTTAGATTTCAGAAGATGAACGCAAAATGAACTGAAAACAAAAATGACATGAAAGAGAAAAACGAAAAAACAGTTGCGGCCAACGCAATTGAAACAGCTGCAAGAAAAATTCAAAGCGAAAATATTGTGCTCCGCGAGCATGCCGAATTTCACAATTGCTACACCGTGCAGAGTGTTCAGGACGATATTCGTTTTCTGCAGGTTGTATATGGAAAACCAATTTCCATCAAGCCCGAAGACGTAACCATTGATTTTGTGAACAATCTTAAAGTGATTGGAAAAGATATTTATTTCTTTTTCAAATTGCTCGAGACCGACATGAACCCGCACAACTATATTAAATCGAAATACGAGTTCATTCGTCACCGCATTCCCAATGGCGATCCAAACCTATTTTATATAGCCTGGAATGGATTGATCAGAAATGACAGTTTTCGTCGCTTGCTGATTCAAACCTTTAATCTGAGCCGATTCAGCGACATTCTGTGTCCGCAAAGTATTGCAACACCCGGCGCATCTTTTACACGTTACAGAACCAAATTGGTGTTAGCCGACGACATGGCCACAACACCCGACGGAAAGCGTCGCACAACTGGCCGTGCACTTGAAGACGGCAGCGGGTTGATGATGAACGAAGAAATTGTGTGGTTGCCCAATGGCAAAGCCATTCCATTGTTTCCACAGGCCTATGTCCCC
The DNA here is from genome assembly GCA_001769275.1 of Bacteroidetes bacterium GWF2_43_63. NCBI lineage: Bacteria > Pseudomonadati > Bacteroidota > Bacteroidetes bacterium GWF2_43_63. The sequence goes on from MEOQ01000030.1 coordinate 8,726, forward strand.
TTGAATCAGACACACATCATCATGATTCGCCACGGAAAATCGGAACATGAATCAGGTGGCGAAAATCCAGAATTTGTAGGCTCGGGTATTTGGGATACCTGGAGCAGCAACCGGCGCCTCAGTGGCTCGATGAGCAATTTTCTGAGCGATGCAGGGAAGAAAACCGCACAAGAACTTGGGCTTGATTTTAAAGTAGCTGTTGACATTCTTGATAAGGCCGGATATCCGATGTGGTCATGGTCGAAAGACAATCCTGTTCAGGTTTTCGGAAGCGAATCGGAAAATACGGAACAGACCGCACGCTTCTTTTTGCAGAATGCAGGATACAACAACATGCAGTTTCATGCTATGTTTGGACTCAATTCGCAGAAATACGGCGCATTGACATTCAAGTATAAAAACGAAATTATTGAGCAACTGGCCCGCATTCATTCCAACGGAGTAGAACCAACACCCGAAATTAAATCGAAGGTTTCGAAAATATTTAAAAATCGTTTTTATCATTATCCCGAAGGCGAGACCCTGATAGAAGCTGACTGGCGGATTGCGTATTCGTTTATTGATTTGTTGAACCAGAATTTAGGCAAACGCATTTTGCTGGCCGATCACTCGGGTGCCATCCGTGTATTCGAAGCTGTTATCCGCACTCTCGACTTTGCAGAATACAGCACCATTAAAGAAGCGCAGGACAGCATTATTGCCATGAGTTATCAACCCGGCAAAAACCTTCGCTACGACTATTTGCAGCGAAAAGATTTTCCACTTCGTAAACGCGAGAAGAAATAAGATCATGACCACAACACTAGTAATTTTATTGGCAGCTGGCTGCATGATTGCAGGGATTGCAGCAGCCATCCTGCTCATTCACCCGCGTTTGAGGTATTTGCACCGCCGCCTGATGACCGATCACAATACAGGTTTGATGAATTACGAAGGCTTCCTTCATTATCTGAAAAAACATCAGAAGAGAGAATCTTTTGTTTTGTTTCTGCTCGATCTGGATGATTTCAGGCGTTTCAACCGCCAGGGCTACGACACCGGCGATGAAGTGCTCAAATTATTTGCAGCAAAACTATCGAAGGCCATGAGTGGTCATGCAGTATGTGCACGCTACAGGTTGGGCGATGAATTTCTGGTCATAGTTCGCGAAAAAGACTCCCACAAAATTTCCGAAATTCTGGAAAAACTCAATCAGCAAGTGAATTATAAAAATGATTCTGTCCATTTTTCATGCGGCATTGCTGTTATTGAAGGAAGCGATACCGATTGTTTCGCGGCCCTCAGAAATGCACATGAAATCCTGATGAGTAAAAAGAAATAATTGCAAGGGGCTGGCTCAAATAGAAGGTTGTATCCGACATTCCACCGCTCCGGCTGCTGATTTGGTAATATTCTGGACAATTGAGCCGGAACATGGAACCGTCGGAACAACTTGCAAAAACAACGGTTCCATGTCCTCCAGCTCCGTTGTCGCTTCCAGACGGTGGAATGTTGTTTTTGCCGCTAAAGTCGTTTTGAGACAGTCTCAATTTTATTTTACTTCAATCAACATTTCTTTTCTTTCCGTCAGGTAGCCCAACGATGTTGAAGGCATATTGTTGGATTTTAAAATTTCTTCAATCTCGCTGCAAAAGCCAGGTTCAACGGCTATCAGCAGTCCGCCGCTGGTTTGCGGATCACACAGAAGCGACTTCCAGTCATCGATTTCGAGCTGTATATTGTGACCATAGCTATCCCAATTGCGGTTAGTTCCGCCCGGAATGCACTTTTGAGCGATATAATCATCAATCGCTTCGAAGCGCGGAATGTTGTTATACTCAATCAATGCAGATAAATTACTGCCTTCGCACATTTCGCGCAAATGGCCCATCAGGCCAAATCCAGTGACATCGGTCATGGCTGTGATTCCCGGCATTTTGGCAAATTCAGCACCGATGATATTGGGTTTTATCATCGATTCGGTTGCAACGCGTGCATGTTCAGGCCGCAGTTTACCTTGCTTTTCGGCGGTCGTTAGAATCCCGATGCCGAGCGGTTTGGTGAGATATAATTTGCAACCGGCTTTTGCTGTGTTGTTTTGCTTTAAGTTTTTAATATCTACGCGTCCGGTTACAGCCAGTCCGAAAATGGGTTCAGGACTGTCGATGCTGTGGCCGCCGGCCAAAAGAATTCCTGCATTTTTACACGCCTGACGACCGCCATCGACCACAATGCGCGCCACTTCAGGATCAATTTTTCCGATGGGCCAACCCAGTACAGCAATGGCGACGAGCGGTTTTCCACCCATCGCATACACGTCACTGATGGCATTGGTAGCGGCAATCATACCGAAATCGAAAGGATCATCAACAATCGGCATAAAAAAATCGGTGGTACTTATAACAGCAGTACCATCGCCCAAGTCATATACTGCCGCATCGTCGCAGCTTTCGTGACCGACCAGCAAACGCGCATCGGCTTGAGTTTCAATCTGACTATCGAGTATGGTGCTCAGCACTTTTGGCGATATTTTGCAGCCGCATCCCGCACCATGACTAAATTGTGTGAGACGTATTTTATTTTCCACGTTCATATTCATCCAAGATTAATTCTGTATTTTTTTCAGTGTTGATGCTCTCTGCTGCAATCATCAGCACCTTTTTATTATCATGAAATTCAAGGCCGCGGCTATAGGCTTTGTCGTAATACGAAAGCGACAGAAACGCCACCTCGTACAAATTCCCTTCATCGAGCCATTGCAGTGCCTGATTGACATTCTGACCGCCCAGCCGGCGTGAAATTTTCAAAATAGATTCTTTCAGATCATCAATGCTGGCAGCAGCGTAATCAGTAACCAGATATTCAGCCCGGACGCTGCGCGGGATATCAAGAAAAAATACCGGAGCCGCACGCATTTGCGTAAACAGCGCTGCCGGCAGATTTACTTTGCCAATATTACAGCTTTCATCTTCGAGCCAAACGGGCAGGGCCGGATTGAAGCGGCTCCAGATGTCGTACAAATTATTTTCGAACTGTTCGGTTGTTGGCTGTGGCTTCTGGCCGATGGCACCAAAGGCCGAACCCTTGTGACAAGCTAACCCTTCGAGATCAATGGCCTGATGGCCGAGCTCCTGAAGTTTTTTAACAATCGGCGTTTTCCCGCTGCCGGTATAACCACCCAGAATCAGCACCTGATGCGGTTTCGACCAATGTTCATTCAACAGACGTCGCCACGATTTGTATCCACCCGTGATGACCGAAATATTTTCAAAACCGTTTTCGTGCAGGTGTTCCGCAAACAAGCGACTGCGCATTCCACCGCGCCAGCAGTGAATTACAACAGAACCATCGGGCGCCACATTGCGCACTTCGTCAATAAACCATTGCTTTTTCGGATTGGCATATGCATAACCAATTTGCATCGCTTCATCGCGCGAGCGGCGCACATACACGGTTCCGATATGCGCACGTTCGTCGTCAGAAAACAAAGGAACATTTACCGCACCCGGGATGTGACCCTGTTCAAACTCGCCCGGCGAGCGCACATCGATGAGTGGCTTTGGATCTGCTAATAATTCCTGTATGGAAATGGATTGAATCACGATGTAAAAGTAGTGAAAGATATTTTAAGTAGCCAGTGGTGAGTAGCCAGTGGTCAGTAGTGATGAGTTATAGAACTAGTAATTTAATTATTATTAATCGACATCTGGCAAAATGCTCATTTTCGTTCTTTTTTTAGTCCGATGGCATCTTTTCTGATCGATTTTCGCCAGCGTTTGCCGTATTGCTGATCAAGATAACGGAATATTTCACGATTATAACCAACATTATCCTGTTGCGGCAGAACCTCACAACCCTCAAACCAGTATTCGATATGATATTTGTTTTCAAACAAAGTGTCCTTTGCTGAAAGCGAATAATCGCGTGCACCATTTATTTCAAGAATAATTCTCATTGTATTATTTTCTATATCACTTATAGCACCTTGACTATTGTAATGCGAAGGATACAGCCAATATTCTCCCAAACTGCTGTCGCGCACCTGCGGCAAAATAAATTGCTCAATATTTCCAGTAACTGTAAGTGCCGTATCGAACTTATAAAAATGAAAATATTGTCCATAAAGGCGATAATTACCAGGCAGTAGATTTTCAAAAATAAATTCTCCATCGAAACCCGAATACTGATGCGTATGCATTTCCATTCCTTCCATAGTAACAAGCACAAATGGGACAGGTTCAAGCGTTCCGGCATTGATTGCTTTCCCTTTTAAAACAAACGTATCCTGTGCAAACACAATACTAACCATCGATAGAGTCTGCAACAGCATAAAAACAATAAAATTCTTCATTTGAAAAATTCATAATTTACATTCAACAAAGCTAAAAATAAAACGGATCAGTCATTCATTTTTGTTCGGCTGAATCAGGGCCAACGCATTAAACTAAACAATTGTCATCAGAGTCGACTGGCGTTCTAACCAGTTCGAAACTACCGGCACGCAAAATTTGCTCCTGAGCCTGCGTGATCCAGGGTATTAAAACGAACCATCCTATCAAAACACAGCGGATCATCGGCTCATTTTTCATGAAAGATAACAACGATTTATGGTTGTATTTATAAAATCAGTTTCCAGATTAAATAAAAAACTGACACAGGATGTAAAACAGTTCGTTATGCATCAAATAACATATCAAAACCCTTGACAGAGCCTGATTTTTCACTATCTTTGCTCTCTTTTGCAAAAAATATTTCACATGGAAGAAAATACAGAATTGAACAATGGCAACATTGAAGAAACAAAACAGGAAAACCCTGTTGACGAAAAAAAAGTAGATGTGCAATCGCTTGTTGGCTCAAACATAAAAGCATTATTGGTTGATGTGGGCACTTCGATGTATCGCACCATCCGATATCCGGTTGGACAGTTTTTTGGGCCGGTTGACCTTGGGCTGCATCATTCGACCAAATATAATTCGATGAACATCGGGACCGGCTTGCTGGCAGGCTCAATTTTTCCTGGTTCAAACCGATTGATTTTTACGGGCTTCAGTCCTTGCTGGACCGGATTTTATATTTCAAGTATGGGTGGTGCCGGATTGGTTTTCGATAACCTCGGAATCGATTTACTCAGTATTACTGGCCGAGCTGCATCACCGTCGGTACTTATTCTCAATCGTATTCACGGAGAAGAAATTCAGTTGCGAGTTGAACCGCTCGAAATTCACGATATCTGGCGTTCAGGCAGGCAAGGAGTGTATTCACTTATGGATTATGTGAACGAAAATTTCCGCGACGAATACAGTGATGCCTACCGCATTCTGGCAACCGGTCCGGCCGCCGAAACAACAGATTTTGCAGGAGTTGTGAGTGTGCCTGTTCGTAAGCGCGAGCTAACGTTTGTCGATACCTGGGCCGGGCGGGGCGGATTTGGCTCGAAAATGTTTCAGGATTATAATATTGTTGCAATCATGTACGGAGGTACTTATATTGATAAGGACTTCCGCGATCGCAGCGTAGCGGATAAATGGTTTCAGGACCGATACAATAAAAAGCTGGCTGCCAAAGATCTGGAAGCCACGACCAAGTATCGCTTTGATCCGAAATTCGAGACCGGTGGTACTTTTGGAGTGAATTTCGCCACCATGAGCGGAAATATAATGGCATTCAATTACGATTCAATGTTCTGGTCCGAAGCTGACCGTAAGAAAGTGCACAAAGAATTTATTCTCGATCATTATCTCAAGCAATTCAACGACGAAACCATCAAACAAAAGCAGAACTGGACCTGCGGTGAGCCCTGTGTGGCCGTTTGCAAGAAGATGAACGCTGAGTTTAAAAAAGATTACGAGCCATATCAGACTATGGGTCCGCAGTGCGGTATATTCGATCAGCGAGCTGCAGAGCTTCTGAATCACCATGCCGATATGCTTGGATTTGATGCAATCTCGGTTGGCGGCGTGGTTTCGTGGCTAATGGAATTGCTTGCCCGAGGATTGCTCACCAAAGAAGATCTGCAGGTAACCCGCTACCCGATCTGGCACCGCGAGCGCTTCGATGTGGTAAAGGATTCGATGCATAATGCCCGACTTGGCGTTGAAATTTTAGATACCATTGTTCAAAAACGCGGTATCGTTGACTTCCAGCTTGGACCACGCCGTTGGGGCCGCAAACTGGCTCGTGAACGCGGCCGCGAAATTCTTGACAGTTTCCTCTACCTGGCTTTTGGACGTCGTGGCTGGATGGTGCCAAATCAATATTGGGTTCCCGGCGTATTGTCGCCCATGCCTATTGTTGGCAAATACTATATGTATTACGGAAGCGATTTTATGCATCCGCGCGAGCTTGGGCATACCGATACTACACGCTTTCAGAAAGAGCTGATCATGGACAATCTTGGGCTATGCCGCTTTCACCGCAATTGGGCCGAAGATTTCATGCCCGATATTATTGGTCAATTGTATGGCGAGGAGATCAAGGATAAATTTCTTGAAAGTCTGAAAAGCATAGCATACAACATCAACAGCCGTAACAACAGTACCTTGTGGGAATCGTGGCGCAATGTAGAATTGCTCGAAACTTATCTGAAACGCAAAAACGAAGAAGAAGGCAACAACGATCCCGATCTGATTGGCTGGATTGACTATTTCAAACGCGACCGACGCACAGCAGCCATCGATTATTGGTACGAAGTGCATAAGGGTATTTGCGAGTCGATGAATGAGTTCTAGATTAGTCGACAGGCGAGAGGCGTAAGTCGTTAGGCGTAATTAGGGAGTTGCCAGTGGTGCAAACATGCGCTAAATGCGCGCAGCACATGAAATGTAAAATGCTCTGGCGTCAGGAGACGTACGCCCATCGTGTTGCAGTTTGCGTCAGCGTAAAACAGCTTGCCACGTTTTACGTGGTTGTAAGCGAGAGACGCGCGCTCAGGTTGAGAGGACGAGATCAAGGTTCAGGAGCCTATGGCAAAAAAAAGCTGCGGAGCACAAATAGCACCTAAGGCGCAGCAGATATTAGCCCAGGGACATCGTCCCGGGTACACAAAAATGTGAGCAGCATCTATAAAATAAAAGAGCATTAGAATTTTAAGAGCAGGTTAAAATTCCGGATAGTGTAGGATTTCAATAAAATCCATATTTGATGCGGGTTTCGAATGATTTTTTATTGGAAATAAGTCGCTGAGAATTTAATAAAAACAGTTTTCAGCCCACATGGCAGCAAATTTAAGATTTCTGGAAGGGTAGAGCATCGTGTCGAAAATTCACGAATGTTTAAGCGGGGCAATAGATGAATATATTCCGGACCAACTGATAAGGTCCATGAAAAATCACTGTATGGTAAGTAAGAAATGTGCTCGAATGTTACATATGTCACCACGCTTTTCTTTACAAATTAAGGTTACATATGTAATTACAATTGTAATTATTAGTTGATATTTGTATACATTGGGTATAAGTATAAATGATAACAATAATTATGTTTATATAGCGGATTAACAATACTATAAGTGTAATCATATAATCCATATATTCAAGTTAAGTAGTATCATTTGATAGTATTAATGAATATAACCAGTCGAATATGTTAGGCTGTGTAAAACAATGCCTTAGCAATAGTATCACTATTGTCACATCACATATGGATTGTTTACAAATGTAATTACAATTGTAATTTAGCACAATTGCTATTTGTAACATTAAATAGTTTAATTTTGTAAACAAACCCAACGGTCATGATTGAAAGAATTCAGCTACTAATGAAAATCCATCAGATGTCGGCAGCCGACCTGGCCGATAAGCTTGGCACAGAGCGTTCAGGAATCTCTCATTTTCTGTCAGGCAGAAATAAACCAAGTCTTGCCTTTGTAACTAAGCTTCTGGAAAAGTTTCCTGATGTGAGTCCCGATTGGCTGGTAATGGGAAGCGGGCCAATGATGCGTGGTGATCAAAACGCGTTGCCGATGGTAGATGAGAAAAATATGAATTCATCCCCTGTGAAGGAGAAAGTAGGCCAGATGACTATAGATCAAGCAAATACAAAACACCCAGCCGTTAACGACGAGGAACCAGCCCCCTATAATACAATCACAACTAAGACTGAAAGGCCTGCAAAGCTGGAAAGCAAAAGCAATCTTGCTCCGCTGCCCGTCTCAAACAGTGGAGAAATAGAAAGAATAGTCATTTTTTACAATGACCATTCTTTCAGTGAGTATAAAATGAGATAACTACCTGATTAAAGACCTCTTAGTCGAAAAGCTCTTCAGGCTTAAACATCAGATTCGTTTCGCGTTCGGCATTTTCGTCACTGTCTGAACCGTGAATAGCGTTCATGGTGATGTTGGTGCCGAATTTACCACGAATGGTATCCGGAGCTGCGGCTTTTGGGTCAGTTGCTCCAACGAGTTTGCGGAAATCATCAACAGCATTTGGAGCTGTAATGCTGGCAACCACAATGGGGCCTGAAGACATAAAATCGATCAGTCCTTCGAAAAATTCCTGTTTTTTATGCACGGCATAGAATTCCTCAGCCTGCTTACGGGTTAACTGAATCATTTTCATTCCACGGATACGAAAACCACCGGCATTGATGGTGTGAACTATCGCGCCGATGTGACCGTTGGCTACTGCCTTGGGTTTAATGATTGCAAGTGTAATTGATCCTGCCATAGTTTGAACAGTTTAGTGAAACAATTGATGCAATTTATTAAATTTGCACTTTGAAACGTCAAAATTACTATTTTTTGAACACACCCGACAAAAATCATATCTGCAAGTTTATTTGCACTGATCCTCAGAATGTTGTTGTAGTCTCACATACAAGCCCCGATGGCGATGCCATTGGATCTGCGTTGGCCATGCAGAAAACAATGACGGCCTACGGACATAATGCTGTAGTGATAATTCCCGATACTTATCCTGACTATTATAGCTGGCTGCCTGGCATTGCCGATATTGTGGTGGCCGAAAACGAGTTTGAAAAAGCTGCTGAGCTCATTGCTAATGCAAGCCTTCAGGTGATTGTCGATATGAATGCATTCAAAAGAGGACAAATTATTGAGAAGGCGCTGGAACAGGCCGATGCAAAACGCATTCTGATTGATCATCACATTCTTACCAACAATATTTTTGATGCGGTTTATTCAACTCCCGACGTTTCTTCGACTTCTGAGCTGGTGTATGATGTGATTGAAAGTCTTAATCCGGAGCTGATCACCAAAGATGTGGCTGAATGTATTTACACGGGCATTGTGACTGATACTGCCAACTTTTTCCATGGCAATATGTCGCCCCGGACATTTGAAATTACTGCCAATCTCATGCGCAAGGGGATCGATATTGTGAAAATCAATCAGGTGCTCTATCACACTTTTTCTGAAAACAGGATTCGCCTGCTTGGATACAGCATCAGTGAGCGTTTGCGATTGTTGCCCGAATTCAATGCGACTTATATTTTTCTTACTAAGGAAGATCTGGTCCGATTCAATTATTCGGAAGGCGATAGCGAAGATATCGTGAATTATGGTCTTGCCATTAAAGGTATGCACATCAGCGCATTTTTTATAGAAAAAGCGGATTTTATTAAACTCAGCCTGCGTTCGGAGGGCGATATTAATGTGAACGCGATGGCATCGAAATATTTTAATGGTGGTGGTCATAAAAATGCTTCTGGCGCTCATTTCTATGGTTCTTTGCAGGATGCAATATCATTGTTCGAAAAAGCGTTAAGGGAATTATGATCAGAATTATATTTTACATTCTTTGCGGTTCATTCCTGCTGACTTCTTGTGGTAGCAAAAATACTGAAGAACAGCAAATTACCAATCCGGAACGCTACAGTAAGGATTTAGAAAAAGCCAATAATCTTTACACACAAAGTGAAGAAGTGCAGATCGATGATTATATTGCCCGCAATCAGTGGGAGATGACCAAAACGGGCAGTGGACTGCGTTCGATGATTTACAAAGCCGGGCAGGGCAGGAAGGTGGCCGATAAAACCATTGTGCGCTATCATTATAAAGTAAATCTGATAAATGGAACTTTGTGTGATGAATCGGCCAAAAGCGGTCCGAAAGAGATATGGATTGGTCATGCCGATGTTGTAAGTGGGCTCGAAGAAGGTCTTTTGTTGCTTCGCGAAGGCGATAAAGCCAAATTCATAATTCCTTCGCATCTGGCTTATGGCTGGATTGGTGATTCCAAAACGATTCCGTCGCGTGCTGTGCTGATCTATGATGTGGAAATTTTGCAGGTGCGCGATTACAATGCCGAATAATATGAAAAATGTACTTTTTTTAATACTGGTCGCTCTGTCGGCCATTTCTTGTTCTAATTCCGATTATCCGGGTTATGATTTGTCGGACAATGGTTTGAATTATAAAATCGTTGATGACCAGGAGGGCACACCGGTTGCTGTGGGCGATTTTATCAATGTCCGGATTCAGTATAAAACGATGAACGACAGCGTGTTTTTCGATAGCGAACAGGAAATTGTGCCTGTCTGGATTCCGGTGAATAGTGTTGCTTTTCGTGGCGACATTATGGAAGGGCTGGCAATGTTGTCGGTGGGCGACAGTGCCTCTTTCATTCTCAGAGCCGATACTTTTTTCCGCATGACAATTGGTGCACAGCAATTTCCAGCTTTTTTGGAAAATGATTCGATGATGTACGTCAATCTTAGAGTGCTGGAAGTTAAGACTCAGAGCGAATTTGCTCAGGAAAGACAGATTCTGGAAGAGGAAGTGGAAATGCAGTTTAAAGAGTTGAAAGAAAAAGAAGAACTCGATCTTAAATATTACCTGAAGCTCAATAATATTACGCAGACGCCTACAGGCTCAGGGTTGATTTTTATCCCGAAGAAAAACGGTTCAGGAGCTAAGCTTGTGGCCGGACAGACGATAAAATGTCATTACACAGGGACCTTGATCGATGGGCAGATTTTCGATTCATCCATCGGGAAAAATCCACTGGAAGTTGTTGTGGGTTCGCCCGATTTGATTGATGGGTTTAACGAAGCACTCACCATGATGTCGGTTGGAGGTCAGGCAACTGCCATCATGCCCAGTAAAATTGGTTTTGGTCGTTCCGAAATCGATTCTCCGATTCCGCCCTATGCCACTGTGATATTCGACATTACCGTTGTTGGAGCAGAGTAATTGCGTTGAAATAAATTTTCTGATTTTGATAAAATGAGATCTGGAATTAGTTTTCAGACCGGTTTCTATTGGTTGGCATTAAGGAAAATATAAAAATTTTACGGATGCATGATCAGCCATAAATTATCTGTTATATTTGCACAAAACAAACCACCATGAAGAAAAAATTATTTTATGCTCTATTTTTAGGATTTCTGGCTGTTACGGGCCTTTCTTTCAATTCATGCAGCGGAAACGCGTCAGATGATGGCAAAAATTCCGAAGCGACGACTGATACCGAAGCTGAGGAAGAAGAAATGTTTGTCAGCAAAGACGGCCAATTCAAAGCTTTTTTTCCCGGTGAACCGCAAAAAGATGCTCAAATGGTTGCTACCGAAGCCGGCGACATTGAAATGATTTCGTTTGTTTATGAAAAAAGCGCCACTGAAGCCAGCATGATTGCCTACAGCGATTATCCCAGCTCACTCATTGACGGTCAGGAACCAATGACTATTCTTGGAAATGCCCGTGATGGATCGCTGGAAGGAAATTTTGTTGAATCAAACGATGAAATGAAAGTGAATGGCTGGCCTGCAATCCGCACCAAAGCCATTGACAAGACCCAGAATCTGTATTATGTTCTTGAAGTGATTCTTGCCAAAAACCGTCTGTATCAGTTGCTGATGGTTCGCGACGGCAGCTATCCCACCGATGATGCCGTTGAGAAATTCATGGATACATTTGAAATCACCATGAAGAAGTAATTTTATTAAAGGGCACAAAAAAAACCGCAAAATGATCTTTTGCGGTTTTTTTTATGGATAGTTATTCACCACCAATTCTGAATCCCTGCTTGTAGCCCGTTACATAAACCTCAAAGTAAGGATTTGCATCTGACAAAGGTTTCAGATCGAAAATGAGATGATGTTTCACCTGTTTTTTGCCTTCTGTAGCTGCCACTCCGGGTATTATATTGAGGTAAGCTTTGGGTGGGTATGATTTGAGCCAGGCACCGTTGAAAACCATCGAAAATGCAACGTCAGTCTTTTCACCGGTATAAGTAATCAGGGTGTGAAGCATCAGATTTTCAATCCACACTGTGTCGATGGTAAAGGGCATTGTTTCAGCCGCCATTTTTTCGTCAGGATTTGTTTTGAGAACCTGTACCTGCTTTACTTCCTGCGTTTTTTCGATCATTTTATTGCATTTACATGAATACAATCCTGAAGTCAGAGCAAGCAGGATAAATAAATTACTGTTGATTTTCATAGCTGAGTTTTTTTTGTGCATAACAAAATTAATACCTTTTCGTTAAAAAACCAGAAACGACATTTTACTACCTTTGTATTAAATAAACGATTTGAAACCCCATATTGTCTTTCTTGCGGCCTGGTATCCCGATGAGCACGATCCGATGTTTGGATTGTTTGTTCACAAACATGCTGTACTATTAACGAAAGATTTCAATGTTTCCGTGTTGCATGTGACCAATTATTCCTGGGATGGCAATGGATTGTTTTTGAGTGAAAAAGATGGGGTGTCTATTATCCGGCTGAATATCAGCACTCAAAACCGGCTATTGCGATGGATTTACTTTTTCGTAGCGGGTTTAAAAGCATATCGTTACATCTGTAAAAAAGAAGGACGTCCAGTGCTGAATCATGTTCATGTGCTAACCCGCATGGGCGTGTTGGCAGCTTGGATCAAATGCAGGCGCGGAATTCCCTTTGTGATAACCGAACACTGGTCGAGGTATTGTCCTGAAAACAGTTCATTTAACGGCGTATTCCGCAAGGCTTTCACCCGATGCGTTACCCGCAAAGCGGCTGCTATATCCACTGTAAGTCTTTATCTGGCCAGGCATATGCACACTGCCGGACTTCGAAACAGTAAGCCATACTCAATACTACGCAATGTAGTTGATGAAAGCGTTTTTAAACTGAAAAACAGTTCGCCAGACAAGCAAATTAAGTCATTCATTAATGTCAGTTGTTTCGAGAATAAATCAAAAAACATCCGGGGAATGTTGGATGCGATAAAAGAACTGATATTGAAACGAACTGATTTTCAACTGATTTTAGTTGGCACCGGCATCGATTTCGATGAAATGGTTCAATACAGCGAGCAGATTGGAATTTCGGAATTCGTCAGGTTCACCGGCTTGCTTGCTGAAGCCGAAGTAGCTGATTTGCTTGTCACTATGGATTTTTATGTCCAAAGCAGTTTCTATGAAACCTCGTCGGTGGTAATAGCCGAAGCACTGACCTGCGGTTTACCCGTAGTTTCAACAGCAGTAGCTGCTGTCCCTGAAATAGTTAACAGCAGTAATGGCTATCTGGTCAATTCAACAAAATCCACCGAACTGGCAGCAGCCATCGATCTGATGCTTGATTCACACAAAGACTTTGACAGCCAGCAAATCAGGCAAAACGCGCTGAATCTGTTTTCGAAACCAGCCGTGTTGAAACAATTCAATGAATTCTACACAGACACATTAATCAGAAAATCATGAATAAAATCAGATTTGCTGTAATGATTAATGGGCAGGTTCTACGTCAGTGGCAGGTAGAAAGTATTGAGAAAATTCTGACGGAAACAAACAGTGAATTAGTTACTTACATTTCCAATCCCACGAATGGGCCGGCATCAACCTCTAATTTATTTCAGAAATTATTCAGGAAGAACGCGTTGTACACATTTTTGCTCAACCGTACTTTTCGGGTTCCACAGGACAAACAAGCAACGGTTTCATCACAAATACCTGTCATTGAATGTATTCCGCAACAAAAAGGCAAGTATTCTGAATACTTTTCGACAGAAGATGTGACCAAAATCGAAGGCCTGCAACTCGATTTCATTCTGCGATTTGGTTATAATATTTTAAGAGGCAGCATTTTAAACGCTGCGAAATATGGAATCTGGTCCTTTCACCATGGCGATGAGCGGGCATTCAGAGGCGGACCTCCCGGATTTTGGGAAATTGCAAAAAAGGCGCCCTCGACTGGGGTAATTCTACAGAAACTTACAAACAGATTAGATTCCGGAAATATCTTATTAAGAAGAGATTACATTACTGTATCTCATTCATTTAGTGAGATGCGACAACGATTACTTGCCGAGAATACCGATATGCCTATGCTGGCTATCAGGAAGTACATTCTCAATGGGCAAGAAATGCCGGAAGAGTCTGATTCTCAAGCGAAAATATATCAATTCCCCAACAATTTCCGCACACTGTCTTTCCTTTTTCAACTGGGCTGCAACCGAATTTCATTCTATTTCAACCGATGGTTTCAATTTGAAGATTGGCGAGTCGTTTTTGGGAATCACAAAATTCACAAAGAAGCTGATATTAAGGAGCTTGCAAGCAGTATTTACAATTGTAAACACTTGATTCCGGAGCAAAAATCACATTTCTACGCTGATCCATTCCTTGTTAAATCGGGAGACAATTACACAGTTTTATTTGAAGACTATTCCTACAAGGATGGAACTGGCTGTTTATCAGCATGGAATAATCAAACTGGGCTGCAGCCGGTTATGCAAAAACCCACTCATGTTTCATACCCTTATGTGTTTAATTATCAGTATTCAACATGGATAATTCCTGAAGAATCTGAGACGGATGAATGCAGGGCTTATGAATGGCTGGATAATAAGTGGTCGGGTAATAGCTTTGTTCTTCTTAATCAGCCAGTTGTTGATCCTTCAATGATTGAATGGGAGGGAAAGTATTATTTGTTTTGCGGATTGAAGGATGATTTGCCCAATGAAAAGCTGTATGTGTTTTATTCTGAGTCATTTGAAGGTCCTTATTTGCCTCATTTTCTCAATCCGGTGAAAGTATCGGCACAGGGTGCGCGGCCTGGTGGAAGTTTTTTTTCGATGGAGGAAAAGACATTCCGGCCAGCTCAGGTTTACAAAAATTATTATGGACATAATGTTTTAATAAACAAATTGATACAACTATCATCTCATGTCTTTGATGAAGTGGAATTTGTTTCGTTTTCTGCTGAAAAATTCGATAAAAATGCAGTAGGTTTACACACATTGTCGATTGCTGATAATTTTGTTGCTTTTGATATTAAGACTCATCGGGTTGGATTCAGGGCCTTTCGCATGAGATTGAACGAAATCAGGGAAAGAAAGGCAAAATATGATCACTAATATGCTGCGCACTTTGGCTGTTCGTGTTTTGACTGCGCTAATCAGTCTTGGAATTGTTGTTGTTTCAAGTCAAATGCTTGGTGTTGAAGTGGTTGGAGAAATTAGTCTCGTAATTATTTCTATAACTATCATCAATTTGGTGGGTGGCTTTGCCGGTGGCGCTGCCTTGGTTTATCTGATTCCCCGAAACGCGGGGGCAAGGTTGTTACCTGTTTCGCAGTTTTGGGCGCTGAGCTCAGGATTGTTTACAACAGCAATTTTGTTTTTCATAGGTGCGTTTCCGGCCGAAATGGTTTGGCATGTGCTTATTCTAGGCACCGTGGGTTCGCTTATTCAAAATTATCTGTCGGTTTTGCTTGCCAATCAGCGCATTAAAGCGCACAATTTTCTTTCTTTGATTCAAGCTGTGCTGATGATCGGGAGTTTGCTGGTTTTTACGTTTCTATTTAAAGTTACGGATATAAGTGCATACGTCTTTGCCTTGTATGCTTCTTACTTGCCGGTGCTGATTGTTTCTTTTATTCTTGTCAGGAATGAAAAGCAGATCGGGCAGGGTAGTTCTAAAGCGGCTTTGAAGGTACTTTTTGGTTATGGAAGTCTTGTTCAGGTAAGTTCTATCCTGGCGCTGCTGACCTACCGACTGACTTATTACTATACCGAAGCGTGGCTGGGACTGGCTGCACTCGGATTACTATCGGTAGCTGCGCAAATCAGCGAAGCAGTCTGGATATTGCCAAAGAGCATTGCGCTGGTGCAGTTCAGCAAAATATCGAACCTGAAAAATGACAATGACTCCGCCCATCTGACGTTTTTTCTGGGAACCGTAACTTCCGTTCTGACGTTGGTGGCACTTGCAATTCTGGTGCTTTTACCCGATCAGGTTTATACTTTAATTTTCGGAAGCGATTTCAAGGGCATCAATGCCGTGGTACAAATATTTGCTCCGGGTATTTTAGCTATGTCTCTCAATATAATTCTCAGTCATTATTTCAGTGGCACCGGGCGAATCATATTTAATTTGAGTGGCTCGGCCATTGGCCTTGTTACAGTTGCGCTGGCTGGCTGGTTTTTCATCCGGCAGGGCAATGTGAGCGATGCGGCAATGGTTTCTACCATAGGCTATGCCGCCAATTTCCTTTTCGCGTGGCTGTGTTTTTTCTGGATTACACGCCGCAAAG
Organism: Bacteroidetes bacterium GWF2_43_63; assembly: GCA_001769275.1. NCBI lineage: Bacteria > Pseudomonadati > Bacteroidota > Bacteroidetes bacterium GWF2_43_63. The sequence goes on from MEOQ01000030.1 coordinate 25,184, forward strand.
AGCTTTCACTCAGAAAAGGATTCCTGGTTTTTCGTGAAACGCCTAAATAATCAGGGCTGCTGACCAATTAATAATTCTTTCGATTTTTTCTTGAAGCCAACTTCATCGAAAGTCACGAAGTCGATGATCACGTTTTCGCCTTTCACTTTTTCAAGAAGTAAAATGACCGGGAAAAATGAGCCATTCAACGGGCGGGTGAAAGAAACACCGGATCTAAAGTTCTGTATTTGCTCACCATTTTTCAAACTTTCAACAATAACAACTTCTCCACAGGGAATCCCTTTCAGAGTGCCCCCTTCATAGAGGCCCTCGCACAAAAACAACTGAATCGTGAGCTGACCAGTAGTGCGTGAATGAATGTTGGTGACTTTGTCAGTAGCTACTACAGCCGTATTTGAATCGAGGTTGATTCTGTAACTGGTTTGGCCTTCGAATCGGGCGCTTTGTGATTTTGTTACCAGCGGAAAACTGATTAACAATAGAATGAAAAGAATTTTAAGAAGTTTCATGAGGGGGAATCAATTAACTATTTGTTTGTGAATTATTTGTCGATGTTAATGAGCCGATATTTTTTATTGCCCATGCCCATTTTCGCAGCATATTCAATCTGATGCTTTCCGCTCACTGAGTTGGCTTTCAGAAAGGCGTCATCGCATTTATGGGCTTTATCGACCAGATCGTGCGCAGCGGTTTCAATAGCTACAATATCAGTCGAAATCAGTATACCGATGTCGGATACAAAAGGCTTTTTGGGATTACCTGAGCAATCGCAACTGGGCGAAACATTCATGATCACATTGAAATACAGTGAATTTTTCATTTCGCAAACAGGTTTGGCATATTCAACCAACCCTTCCAGAAAACGCTGGGTTTTGTCGGCTGCTTCAGGATTGCTGATAGCATCGAAATGGCACGAAGAGATGCATTTACCGCATCCAATGCATTTTTCCTTATCAATGGTCAAAGGATTCAGTGTAATTGCGCCTGAAGGACAATCGGCCACACAAACACCACAACGCGTACACTTTGAATTGTCGGTTTTCGGAAAATTGTTGAAATGCATCAGCTTTTTCCCTTCAATGGTGGCCATACCCATCGAAACGTTTTTGATACATCCACCGAAACCCGCACTGCCATGACCTTTGAAATGAGTGAAATAGATGATGGTTTCGTAGTTTTCGATGTTTTTTCCAATGCGGGCCGAATCGAACCAGGTGCTTCCCTCGATAGGCAGCATCAGGGTTCCGCCATCATCGAGAATATCGATGGGCGCAAAAGTAAAGCCGTGATCTTTGGCCAGTTCTTTATGAGTTGTCGTTTCATGCCGGCGACCTTTATAAGCCACATTGGTTTCAATCAGCGTTGCATTCAGTTCTTTGCAAAGCGGCTCTACCAGCGTTGCCGGCAAGTAATAGGCATTGCCATCCTCCCCGAAATGTACTTTAATGCCAACATTGCCACGGACGCTGTCTTTAAAATACGTAAAGAGTTTCATGACGCCTTCGGGTGAAATATCTTCTGTAAAATAAACATCGGAGCGTTTATCGTCGTTTTGAGATGATACTTGGTTGCTAAATATTGTCAATAAAACAAGCAGCGGCAGCAGGAAGAATTTGATATTCATGAATGCAGTTAAATTATTTAGGTACAAAAATACACGAAACACCTTAAAAAACAAATCAAAATCTGTTACTGAAATAAAAAATGTAAGTATTTTTGCCTTTGCAGAATTACGGGGTAGAATTTGTTAGTCGAATTGTTAGTCAAATAGCATCTCCGTTTTCTGAAACCCGCATCTGCGGCAGTAGCTCAGTGGTAGAGCATCAGCTTCCCAAGCTGAGGGTCGTGGGTTCGAGCCCCATTTGCCGCTCAAACAAAACCATTTCCGAAAGGAAATGGTTTTTTGCTCTCAGGCTAGCCCGGAACGAAGTTACGAAGGCAGGACTGAGAGTAAAAAACTCAGCGCACAGAGTGCGATGGTTTTGTCTGAAAGCCCCCCGTCGGGTCCGCGGTATCGGGAGCGCCAGCGGACGATGCCGCAATCCCATTTGCCGCTTGTAATCACTATCACGGATTACAAATCCGCGTTAGTGAAAGGTTCAATAGTCCGGGCAAATGCAAAAAACTCAGCGCACAGAGTGCGATGGTTTTGTCTGAAAGCCCCCCCCGTCGGGTCCGCGGTATCGGGAGCGCCAGCGGACGATGCCGCAATCCCATTTGCCGCATTACCGCACCAGTTTAATAACTGCTTGCTGATCAGCCATCTGAATGCTGGCATAATAAACTCCTGCAGATACATTACCTAAAAGCTGGCCAACAGGTACCTGTAATGTTCCTGCTTCGGCACTTTCTTCATAAGTACTGATAATAGTACCGGTAGCATCAAATATGCAAATGTTTACCTCTCCGGCTTCCTGCATATTCAGAGTCAGAACCGAATTCTGCTGCATCGGGTTGGGGTAGACGTTTGTATTGTTACTGGACGTTTCAAAGCCTGTTGCCAAATTATAACTTCGCAAACTCGGAGACTCAAGTAAAATTCCGGAATCGTATATTTCGTCGCCGGCATCTGCTATAGCCAACTTCAGATGATAGCTTGCCATGGGAACAACCTGAATAGTAACAGTAATGGTAGTGGTATAACCATCATATACAAATCCGGTACCGCCAAGTATTTCATTATTAATATAATAACCCGAGTTTAATGAATCATTTACATTGTTGATTGACACAGGCATGGTTGTTCCCGGAACCAAAGCTACATTCATATTATCGTAATAATTACCCGCAGTGTCAGGGCCGCTGATGAAGAATCCAAAAACATCGTTAAAAGAAGAGTTAACCCATTCGAGATATTCTTCAGATGCAAAAACAAATTCAAATTGAAGCACAGATCCCACTGGCACCAGATCGAACTCGAGGACACTGGCATCGTAGGTTGAATAGCCCGGAATCAGCAAATCGAGCAAACTATCGCCAGGCTGTGAATTTGTGGTAGATGCAAAATTGCTTACTGGTGAACCGATTGCTGGAGACCCGGTTAACGACCCGGTTGTCAGAATAATGCCATGGTCAATATTCAGATTAGACGTAATTCCATTGGAAAAGGATCCGCTGGCCATTGAATCGCCGGTGTATTGAACGTTTGAAACCGAAACACCGGTCATGATGAAACTGTCTACCAAAGCAACAAAATTTGAACTCAGGCTAGTAACAATCTGACCATGGCCAACTGACGAAATCAGCACAAAAGCTGTAAAACAAAGTATTATTTTTTTCATGATGAGGTTGGTTAAATTGCCGATCTATTAATATTGAAACGCGTTTAAATTCGTCTAAAAACATTCAAAGATAAACGAAATTGTAAATTATTTGTTACCTTAAACTGATTTAATTTGACAAATTAATGATCAGCCCATCTTCAGCAGCCACCGTTTCAGGAAATATTTTCCTTGCTTCTTCCAACAGCAACTCCGGGGTGCGATAGCGCGACGAAAAATGCCCGATCAGCAGTTTCTTCACTCCGGCTTCGACGGCTATGGTTGCGGCATCGACCGAGGTGGCGTGCATTTTTTCGGCTGCTGAATTCTGCAGTGATTTATCATAGGTAGTTTCGTGATACAGCAAGTCGGCTCCTTGAATAAACGGAATCATGCTGCGATCGAATACGGTGTCCGAAACATAGGCAAAAGAGCGGGGCAGGGCAGGCTGCATAACAATTTCGTCGCGAGGAACTTCTTTGCCGCTGGCATCAAAAAATGGCTCGCTCCGAAGAATTGCATGAATTTGATCGTAATCGGGACTATATTTTTCAATAAAATCCTTTTTGATCTTTTCCTGACGCGGCTTTTCGGTTATGCGGAAACCAGAGGCTGGAATGCGGTGTTTGAGCGGAAAAACTTTGACAGAAAAATCATCGAAATCAATATTTTCCCCTGGTTTCATATCATCGATATCATGAAAATGAATAGGATACTTGGGAACGAAGCCCGCCATACCAAAATTGTAGTCGAGCAGCTCTTTCAGCTTGTGATGACCAACAATATGAAGCTCTTTCTTACGTCCAAGCAGATGAAAGGTGTTGAGCAATCCGGGCAATCCGAGGTAATGATCGCCATGCAGGTGCGAAATCAAAATGAGTTCGATACGGTTGAAATTGATTCCGAAGCGACGCAGATTGATCTGTGTGCCTTCGCCGCAGTCGATTAAAACAAAACGCTCATGCACATTGAGTACCTGAGCGCTTGTAAATCTACCCGGCAACGGGGCTCCGGATCCGGACCCTATGACGGTGAGACTAAATGACATTTATCGGTTGATAATTAGCTTACGGGCAACTGATTGAGCTCCCTTGGTTACAGAATAAAAGTATACACCTTCTGGCAGCGAAGCGACATTCAATGCAATGGTATTTTCACCGGCATTCACTTTGTGACTGGTGGATGAAACATTGCGACCAATCATATCCGTAATGTTTACAGCCACAACCGAAGTTTCATTATTGGTAACCACGATGTTAGCAACATCAGCGGCAGGATTGGGATACAGATCGGTAACGCCGAATGAATAATAGTCATTTTCGCCAAAACCAACAGTTCCAATCACGAGTTTGTAACCATTGACATCTTGAGGAACCTGGAACGGCATTGTCATTGCCGTTAAATGAATCATGCCTTTCACAACAAGAGGGTAGGTACCGACTTGTCCGGCAGTTGCTGTACCAGTAATTGCAACACAACCAGAATCGCCCCCATGAAAAAATGCTGAAACAGTATTGGCTGCCCATGTGAAACCAGCAGGGAGTCCCTGAATATCAGTAACTCCAACAGAATCAATATCCGCAGCGTAAGTCATGTACACGGTATCAGTAGGAATAACCGCTGTAATTACACCCGAGTAGGCAACTCCTACAGGAACAGGAGGCAGGTTGGTAACGGTATCCGGATAAAACCCAGGCGAAGTGTATGAATTGTTAGGAATGCATGGTTGAGCATTAACAGCAGCAACCAGAGATAAACCAGCAATCAGGGTGAAAATTCTTTTCATAGGATTTTTGTTTAGTGCAAATATAACAACTTTTTATATCAGATTATAAAATTAAGGAAGAAGTTGCAACCGAAAGATAAATTTTTCAGGTATGAATATCCCAAGTTTTTGGGAGAGACTATTGTGATTATGACAGTGATACACCCCGAAGGCTATCAGGGCCGCGCCATGGAGGTGTGATTATGCCGTAAAGACACGAAGGCGTCATGATATCCCGGCACAACTGAGTTTATAAAGTAGAAAGTTATCAAGTTTTTAAAGGCACTTCAAAGAATGTTTTGATTCATAATTCAAAACATCTGGAATCACTTCAAAAATCTAAAATTACTACCCTGAGCTTGTCGAAGGGCACCAATCTGATATCTTATATCGTCTGGTGTCTTTGTGCCCTTGTGGCCAGCCATAAAAAAAAAGCCCGCATTTCTGCAGGCTCTTATAATAATGGAAGAAAACTATTCTTCTCCTTCGCTGCCGTCTTCGGGAGTAGCTTTAGGAGCTTTTTTAGTTCCTTTCAGGTTGGCAAAGATATCGAGATCGCCAAGGGTTTCCTTATCAGCGTTCGGTTTTGCTTTCGAGAAAGAATCGTCCTGTCTTTTTTCAGGAGCTTCGCGTTTTCTGTCTTCTTTCACTTCCTGGAAGATTTTGCTGTGTGAAACAACGATTTTACGTGATTCCTTTGAGAATTCTATCACTTTGAAATCGAGTACTTCGTCCATTTCAGCTTTGCTGCCATCTTCTTTCTGCAAGTGACGGTTAGGAGCGTATCCTTCAACACCATAAGGCAGAGAAACTACAGCACCTTTGTCATTCTTCTCAATGATGGTTCCTTTATGAATGGAATCGATCGAGAAAATGGTTTCGAACACATCCCATGGATTTTCTTCCAGCTGTTTGTGACCGAGACTCAGGCGGCGGTTTTCAACATCAACATCGAGCACAACCACTTCGATTTCTTCACCGATTTTGGTGAATTCGGCCGGGTGCTTGATTTTCTTTGACCATGAGAGGTCGCTGATGTGAATAAGTCCGTCAACACCTTCTTCGAGTTCAACGAAGACACCAAAGTTGGTGAAATTGCGGACAGTTGCTTTATGACGTGAATTGATCGGGTAACGATCTTTAATATCTACCCATGGATCGGGTATAAGTTGTTTGATGCCGAGAGACATTTTGCGCTCTTCGCGGTCGAGACTGAGAATGATGGCTTCAACTTCGTCACCGACTTTCAGGAAATCCTGAGCCGAACGGAGATGTTGTGACCATGACATTTCAGAAACGTGGATGAGACCTTCAACGCCGGTAGCAATTTCTACAAATGCACCATAGTCAGCCAGAACAACAACACGACCTTTCACCTTGTCACCAACTTTGAGTTCGGTGTCGAGTGAATCCCAAGGATGGGCGGTGAGCTGTTTCAGACCAAGAGCGATACGTTTTTTGCTTTCGTCGAAATCGAGAATAACCACATTGAGTTTCTGGTCAAGTTCAACAATTTCTTCCGGGCGATTGATACGTCCCCAGCTAAGATCGGTAATGTGGATAAGACCATCAACACCACCCAGGTCGATAAATACGCCATAGGATGTGATGTTTTTGACTGTACCTTCGAGTACCTGACCTTTTTCGAGCTTGGCAATGATTTCTGCCTTCTGGGCTTCGAGTTCGTCTTCGATAAGCGCTTTGTGAGAAACAACAACGTTTTTGAATTCATTGTTGACTTTCACAATTTTGAAATCCATGATTTTACCGACAAAAACGTCGTAATCGCGGATTGGTTTCACATCGATCTGTGAACCCGGGAGGAATGCCTCAATGCCGAATACGTCGACAATAAGACCACCCTTGGTGCGGCATTTAACCTCACCTTTGATGACTTCGCCGGTTTCATACAGCACGTTGATGCGATCCCATGCCTTGAGCAGGCGCGCTTTTTTGTGCGACAGGATAAGCTGTCCAGTGCCATCTTCCTGACTTTCAACATAAACTTCAATAACATCACCGATTTTCAGATCGGGATTGTAACGAAGTTCGTTGGCGGCGATAACACCGTCGGATTTGAAGCCGATGTTTACGAAAATTTCGCGATCGGTTTTGGCAATGACGGTACCATCAATCACTTCTTTTTCTGTAATCTGGCTCAGGGTTTTTACGTAGAGACCTTCCAGTTTTTCACGCTCTGCAGCTGAATAAATCTGGTCTTTCTTTCCGATCGCATCCCAATTGAATTCTTCAACTACTGCGGTTGTTGCAGCCGGTGTTTCCAGAGCTGGCTGCTGCTCCTCTAGGTTAGTGTTTTCTGTTTTGTTAAGTTCGTCACTCATTAATTTTTCTCCTTTCCTTGTCTGGTTCTCAGACAATAGGGTGTTTTTGTAAATGGGCTGCAAAAGTAGAAATATTTTCTTATTTCGCCAAATAAATAATGAAGAATCAATCAATTAGTTTTTGTTTTCAGCTTGTCAGCATACAATACATGGCGCGGATTTGCAATCCGTGACAGTGAGCGAGGCCGCTTCATGCCGCTTACCGCATGCCTCATGCCCTATGCCGCAAGCCTCATGCCTTATGCATCTCCATGTACTTCTTCATCAATCCTTCCGGGTCGCTGACAGTTTTCAGAATCCATTGGGCGACAAGCAATTTTCGTTCGCTTTCATCAATAAAACGATTGATATTCAACGATATGGACTTATCGACAATTTTTTGCATGAATAAGGCGGCCGAAACCGAAATATTGAAGCTTTCTGTAAAACCATACATGGGCAAAGCAACGGTGAAATCTGCGCCCTGCAAGGCTTTTTCAGATAATCCTTCTTTTTCGGTGCCGAAAATAAGCGCCAGCGGCCGACTAACGTCAATTTCATCAACAAGAACCGGATTTCCGTGCGGAGTGGTGGCTGCAATGGCATACCCCTGCCGGCGCAGTTCTGCATAGCATTCATCAACTGCATTATCACCACTGAAGTTATTGATATTGAGCCACTTTTCGGCACCCAACGCAATCTCTTCATTAGGTTGAAATTTATACACATTTTCAATGGCAAAAACATTCTGAATTCCAAAACAATCACAAGTTCGCAGAACTGCGCTTGCATTGTGTCCCTGAAACAAATTTTCGAGTGCAACCGCAAAATGCCGCGTGCGTTTCGAGGCAACGTCGTTAATCCGCTCCAGTCGCTTTTCAGTGATAAAATCTGATAAAAATGTAGTCAGATTGTCAATATCAAGGTCTTTCAGATTGGGTTTAAATGCCTTCATATGCTGCGAGGAATTCTGAGGTTGAGGTTAAGGTCAAGGTTAAGTAGCTTTAAGCTGTGAGAATAAAGTTGAGTCGGAATTGTGCTAATGTACTTATTTGCTGCTGATTTGAAAATTTGAAAGTGTGATAATTTGAAAATTTGTAACGCCTGTAACGTGTAACGCTTGTAACGTTTGTAACGCGTAACGATTGTAACGTCTATTTCTGCGATGCAAGTGCGTGAATACAAAGCTGATAGAGCAGGCGACAGCCGACCGTTTCGTCCCACTGATTCTGATGATCAGGTCCAACTTCAACCAAATCGAAGCCAACAATCTGACGTCCGCTCTGAACCAGTTTTTTCAATACATACGCAGCCTGTTCAAACGTAAGTCCTTCGGGCACAGGTGTTCCGGTATGCGGGCACAGCGATGGCTTCAATGCGTCAATATCGAATGAAATATACACCTGCTGCGGTAAAGCCGCCACAATTTCTTCGGTGATTGTTTTCCAGGTTTCGCCTTCAAACATTCGATGGACCATGGCTGTATTGTAAAAAGTCTCAATTTTTTCCGAAGCTGCAGCAAAATTGGCTTCGTCGGTGCAGAGATCTCGCACAGCTACCTGAACCAGTTTTCCAACTTCGGGCACATTTTCAATCACGTTGCGCATGACCGAAGCATGTGAAAACTGAAAATCAAGATAATGCTTGCGCAGATCGGCATGGGCATCAAATTGAAGCACGCCTAAGCCAGGATATTTTTTTGCTGTTTCAGCAATAGCACTGAAGCTCACACTATGCTCGCCACCCAACACAGCCGGAATTTTATCGAAGGCCAGACATTTATTTACTTTGGCTGAAACATAGGAATTCATCTGAATACAAGCATTGTTTACTTCTTCCTGGGCTCTTTTAAGTCGCTCTGGAAGAGGCTCGTCGCTGTTTTCGCGATGGTCGATTATGGTTTTCGACTTGCGTCGTTCGAATGAATTCAGATCCATGATCCAATCCTCGAAAGGCGCATAAAAAATACCTTTCTGCCACTCATCTGGAACCATTGTATCAAACAGATCGATCTGATACGATGCTTCAAGAATGGCTTCAGGTGCGTATGCTGTGCCTTCCCGGTACGATGTTGTCACGTCCCAGGGAACAGGTATTATCAGAATTTTCGCATTCTTTTCATCTTTTGGCAATCCGAAAATTCCATTGTTTTTACTGAAATTCTCGTCAGGGTTGAATTGAAAGAGCATGTTTTAAATAGTTTGATGCAAAAATACAATTTAATGTGCTAATGTGGAAAATGTGGAAATGTGCGGCTCACGTAAAACGTGACTCGTTCGCCGATGTGCGCTTCGCAAATGTGGGAATATGATTGACATTTAGAAATATAAAATACGAGATACGAATCATGCGATAGGCGTTAGTAGTTATGAGTGTTGAGTTGCCGAAGGCGTTAAAAATAAGATGCGAAGCTCCATCAGATGCGCCTCCGCCTCCTGTGGAGTAAATTCCAGCGCAATAATTTGTTAGCCCTTGGGCCCCGCTGGGCGGGATAAACTCCGCTCCAGGAACAAGGTGTGCGATGTGTCACGTTTCACGTGAAGCACCTTTGAATATGCAAAATGCGTCATTGCGCTCTCTGCGAGATAATAATGTAATTTCTCTGCGTTACTGCGCTCTCTGCGCGCGACTTTTGTAAAATCTCTCTGCGTCACTGCGTTCTCTGCGAGACATTATTTTGTGCTCTCTGCGAGAGGAAATTTGAATGCTTTGCGAAAAACAGCAACTCTTAAGCGAGAAAAAAATGCAAAATCATGTCTATGGATGTAAAAAAGAAATATATTTGTAAAAAAAACAACGAATATGGGACTTCTCGGAAAAATTAAAGGCGAATTTATTGATATCATTCAATGGCTCGATCCGACCAATGATACTATTATTCACCGATTTGAAAGGTTTAACAACCAGATAAAATACGGCGCGAAACTTACTGTTCGCGAATCACAAATGGCTGTGTTCATCAACGAAGGCCAGATTGCCGATGTCTTTGGACCTGGCATGTACACCCTTGAAACTCAGAATGTCCCTATTCTTTCTACTCTGAAAGGATGGAAATACGGTTTCAACAGCCCTTTCCTGGCCGAAGTTTATTTTATCAATACCAAGAATTTCACCGACCGCAAATGGGGAACGAAAAATCCCATCATGATGCGTGATGCTGAATTCGGAATGGTGCGCCTCCGTGCTTTCGGAAACTATCAGTTCAGAGTAGGCGATCCGGCCAAATTCATTAAGGAAATTGCTGGTACCGATGGCGCTTTCACTACCGACGAAATCGAAGGTCAGATAAAAGATATTATCATGACCCGTTTCACTGACTATGTTGCTGAAGCCAAGATTCCGGTACTCGATCTTGCCTCGAATTATAATGAGCTTTCGAAAGGAATTCAGGAGCATATTAAACCTGAACTCGATGAGTATGGCTTGAATCTGACCAAATTTTTGATCGAGAATATTTCGCTTCCGCCTGAAGTTGAAGCGATGATCGACAAGCGTTCGAGCATGGGCATTGTGGGTGATTTGAATCAATTCACCAAATTCCAGACTGCCAACGCTATTGAAGAAGCTGCCAAAAATCCTGGTGGCGATGCCGGTGCCGGAATGGGCATGGGTATGGGCTTCGCGATGGCCAACCAGATGTCGCAAACACTCAATCAGCCAAATCAGCAACAGCAACAAGCTCCGCCACCACCGCTGATTCAGTATTTTGTGGCTGTGAATGGACAGCAAACCGGTCCTTTCCCGATGCCTACTTTGCAGCAGATGGTTCAGCAAGGCTCCCTCACCAAGGAAACCATGGTGTGGACCAATGGAATGGCCAACTGGGAACCAGCAGGTCAGGTGCAGGCAATTGCAGGAATTTTTCCTGTAACTCCGCCTCCCATGCCGCCGCAGTTATAAACCAAAATTGATAAAACGTCCCGCTCCGGTGGGACGTTCTTCGTTTGTTGTTAATAATAAAAACTGAAAATCATATGAGTGATCTTTCTCCGGAATTTGAAGAAAAACATGCCGAAACGCTGGAAACAAAATGTACCAACTGCGGTGCTGTTCTCAATTTTGCACCAGGCACCAACCACTTGAAATGTCAGTATTGTAACGCGGAAAACGAGATTTTTCCTGCAGAGGCGCCCATTGACGAGCTTGACTTTGACCAATATGTTCAGGAAGGCGCTACGAATGCCGATACGGTTCAAATAGCTACGGTGAAATGTTCGGGCTGCGGTGCTTCTACTACTTTTCAGCCCAATATTGCCAGCGACTCCTGCGCTTTCTGCGGCATGCCCATTGTCGTTAATGAGTCCTCGACCACAACAGTCATAAAACCGAAAAGTCTTCTTCCTTTTAAGGTAACGCAAAAAGAAGCTTTCGAAGGTTTTTTAAAATGGATTAAAAAACTCTGGTTTGCTCCTTCTTCGCTCAAAAAATATGTAACACAGCCCGATAAATTGAAGGGAATGTATATTCCTTTCTGGACTTATGATTCGGATACTACATCCAGGTACACCGGCGCACGCGGAACGCATTACTATGTGACTGAAACCTACACTTCGAACGGGAAAACCGAAACCCGGCAGGTTCAGAAAACCCGCTGGACACCGGTTTCAGGTACGGTTTTTAAATTCTTCGATGATGTACTTGTCGTTGCATCGACTTCATTGCCAATGAAATATGTCAACAAGCTGGAGCCATGGGATTTTGAAAATCTGGCCCCATTCGACGACCGCTATCTCAGCGGTTTCAGAACAGAGACCTATCAGATTGACCTGAAAAATGGTTTTGAACTTGCCAAAAAATTCATGGAACCCGGAATCCGCAGCCTTGTGAGGCAGGATATCGGTGGCGATGAGCAACAGATTTATTCGCTGAATACACAATACAGCAATGTGACATTCAAGCATTTACTGCTTCCGATCTGGATCAGTGCCTATCGCTTTAAAAACAAAATTTACCGATTCCTCATTAATGGCCGCACCGGCGAAGTTCAAGGCGAACGTCCATACAGCTTCTGGAAGATTTTCTTCTTTACACTTGGTTGTATTGCCGTTGTTGCAGGGCTTCTATGGGCCTTTGGGGTGTTCAAATAAAGAATGATTGTTCATTTTATATAAAGCACCGGTATTTGCCGGTGCTTTTTTTTACTTTTGTTGCGAAATCAATTTCCGCCAATGAAATCGTTCGAAGAAATACGCAAAAACATTGTAGGCGACGACGCCGTTTTGAAAACTCCCTACGGAGAATTTCCGCTCATTTACGCCGACTGGATTGCATCCGGACGTCTGTATAAGCCAATAGAGGAGCGCATTTCCGATGTTATTGGTCCGTGGGTAGGGAATACACATACTGAAACCAGCGCCACCGGCACGTTGATGACTCACGCCTACCAACACGCACGCGATATTATCAAGAAGCACGTAAATGCTGGCCCCGGCGATGTTTTTCTTCCGGTTGGCTTTGGTATGACGGCCGCGGTGAATAAACTTCAGCGAATACTTGGGTTGAAATATTGTGGCAAAATCAGCCATATATCAAAATGCTTAGGCACCGATGAACGTCCGGTGGTGCTGATCAGCCATATGGAGCATCATTCCAATCATACCAGCTGGTACGAAACCGCTGCCGATGTAGTGGTAGTGCCGCCTGGCAAAGATATGCTTGTTGATCTGAACAATCTGGAAACTGAATTACAAAAATATCAGGGACGTCGCATCATTGGCTCATTTTCAGCCGGATCGAATGTAACCGGAATCGAAACCCCGATTCACGAAATGGCAGCGCTGATGCACAAATACGGCGGTATCTGCTTTGCCGATTACGCTGCCACCGCTCCATATTGCGACATCAACATGCATCCGGGTCCCGAAGGCCATGATCTGGACGGCATTTTCTTCAGTCCTCATAAATTTCTGGGAGGTCCGGGATCGAGCGGGGTACTGATTTTCAATGGAAAACTTTACAGCAACAAAGCCCCCGACAATCCGGGCGGTGGCACCGTAGAATGGACCAATCCATGGGGCGAATACCGGTATATCGATGATATTGAGATACGCGAAGACGGTGGTACGCCTGGATTTCTGCAAACAATGCGAACAGCTTTGGTCATTCGGCTGAAAGAATTGATGGGAACGAAAAATATTCATATTGCTGAAGATCAGTTGCTTGCACAGGCATTTGAGCGCTTCGACAAATTGGAAGGAATTCACATTCTTGCCACCGAGCACCGGAAAAGAATCGGCGTGATTTCGTTTTATCATGAAAAAATGCATTACAATCTGATCGTGAAGCTGCTGAACGACCGTTTTGGCATTCAGGTCCGGGGTGGGTGTGCCTGTGCCGGAACCTATGGGCATTATCTGCTCGATGTGAGTCATGAGAAATCGCAGCATATTACCGACATGATCAATCACGGCGACCTGTCACTCAAACCAGGGTGGGTAAGACTGTCACTTCACCCGACCATGACAGCCCAAAATATAGATTACATTTGTAACGCACTACAAGGTATAATTGTAAACCATGAATCGTGGATTAAGGACTACAACTATGATTCACACAAGAATGACTTCGTTCACAAAAGCGGCAAAAGCACGTTTACAAATGTAACAAACTGGTTTAATCTCTAGCAATCATTTAGAATTTATAAGTAATTCCGTTGCTCAGAAACTGGGTGCTGTGCACCACGTTTTCGGGTGGATTGGAGTCGAAGAAGTAGCGCCATGAAGTAGTAAACGACAGATTTTTGGTGATTTTAAAGTTTAGGTCGAACTGATTGAATAAACGATAATCGGCAAAGGAACTGATTAATGGCTGATAATACAAGGTGTTGGTGACGATGGCGCTGGATTTAAACTTCCAGGTAGCTGAAATATAGTTGCTTAAACGATGATCGCGGTGAAACAGGCGGGGAGATTCAACTTCTTCAAATTCATACATATATAACGCTGCAGCATATACCCGGAAATGCTTTTTCCCGACGACCTTAAAACGCGGCCCGCACCCTGTAAGCCATCTGAATTGCACATTGAGCAGTTTGTTGAACTGACCTTGAGTAAATGCTTCAAACGTCAAATATGGCTTTATTTTATAGTTATAACGAAAGTGCAGGGTTCCGGCGTTGTCGAAGTCCGATTCTTTACTTTTTGTAAGTCCATAATCAAGAAAAATGAGATAAAGCGCCGAATCAGTTTTGTACTGAACATGATCTTTCATATTGACCGACAACAAAGTTTCAGTGTTTTTTGTCAGCGACGATGAAAACCCAACAGTGCCGGACCAACCCGTGGTATCGGTGATAATACGCTGTTGTTCAATGTTCAAAACCTGCCCTGAAGCGGACAACCCTGCCATCAGTGAGAGCAAAAGAAGTGAGTATCGCATGAAAATTTTTCTTCAAAGTAAATATATTTTGTCCAAAATGGAATGATTTATTACTTTTGCACTCCCAAATGGCGGGGTAGCTCAGGTGGTTAGAGCGACGGATTCATAACCCGTAGGTCACGAGTTCAACTCTCGTCCCCGCTACAAAAAACAGAGTGAGAAAGAGAGCGAGAGCGAAATTTCCACTCTGTTTTTTACTTCGCTCTCACACTCATTCTCGTTGTAGGATTATTGTTTTTTATATATTTTGAATTATATGAAAGAGTTTGATTTTCAAAAGCTTGATGTATATAAAAAAGCTAAACTATTTCACAAACAAATGAAGAGTTTCATAAGTGAAACTAAATTAGAGCGATACGTGAAAGACCAGTTGGGGAGAGCCTCATTTAGCGTTATATTGAATATAGCTGAGGGTTCAAGCCGTTTTTCAAAACCAGATCGAAAGCATTTTTTTGTTGTCGCCAGAGGTTCCTTGTTTGAATGTGTTGCGGTTTTGGATGAAATGAACGATGATAATCTTCTTGAAACCAGCAAGTATGAAGCACTTTTATCTGATGCTGACGAGCTGTCGCGTATGTTGTATTCTATGATTGTGAACCTGTCTTAAAAAACAGAACGAGAATCAGAGCGAGAGCGAAGATCAGCCATTCGCTATTACTCATATATTTACATACCTTTTCACTTTCAACTTAAAACTTTCAACTTGCGTAGCGCACAGAGCGGGCGAGTGGTCTCGTTTTTAGCTCATTCATTCCCACCCCTTATAATCTATCCATTAAACCTAAAAAGCTTAAGGATTTGCATATGCGCAGGTATCGAAAGTCCTGCAAAATATTTCTGTACGTGTATAACTGGCAGCCATCTGAACAATGTGTAGAATAGGTCATTTTAAGAGCTTCAGCTGAATATTTTTTATCAGGATATGAAAACGTATTTCACAATAATATTTTCTTGACTGAACGCTTACAATTTTGATTTTTTTTTCATTTCGAAACCGAAGGGGACAATGTCAGAAAAAATGATTCGCATTGAAAAATGAAGCTTTATTGTTAAAAATTTCTAGGAGAACAAAGGGGATGGATTTCTCTTTATTCAAAACAACAACTTGACATAATATTAATTATAGGACAATAGACCAGAGAAATTCATAAAACAAAATGGCCCTTAAACTTCTCCATAAATCGAAGTTTCAATTGAACGAGTCTTTGTATCATATTGATATTCTTTTGTTTACAGATACTATTTGCGATTTATAAAAATCCGAAAAGATTTAAAGAGATTTTATTTGTGACAAATCAGATATTTTTAAGTCGAAATTTCAGTACTTAAATTTTTAGAATTTTCTGAGTCACTGAAATTTTATCGTCCGAAATTTTCAACATATAAATTCCGGGATCTAAAAATCGCACATCCATTTTTTCTGCCGGATTTTCGATTTCGAATTTTCTCAACACTTGTCCATTCATATTCAAAATTTCGGCATATGTTCCCTGCCCGATTTTTACGCCGCTGACTTCAATGAAATCACTGCACGGATTGGGATAAATACTGAAATCAATATTCAGTTGCTGAATGCCCTCTGTTATACCATAAAGCTTCGCCAGAACAAATGAACCATATTCCGAATCCGGAACAAAGGCTTCACCATCAAACAATGTAGTATCGCGACAGAAGACACTTGCATAAATAGCATCATTCATGGAAATAAGTGCATTTGAACAGATTCTTTTTGTTGCTATGAGATTATCGAACAGCCAGTTTCCATTATTGTCAAAACCGGCAATAAAAGTATTTGGATAATAATGGTATTGATCCAATGCGAACAGGCTGTCATTTTCAATATATATTTTTGTCGGAAAGCTTCCTGCAACCACGACTTTGTCATTGTTTACACAAAGCATGTCTGGTATGTCGTTTTGAGGGCCACCACATTGATACCCCCAGATATAATTACCATTTGAATCCAGTTTTGCAACCAAAATATCACCGTATCCTAAAGAAATAAATGCATCGGTACCAGCAACAATTGTATCATAAAAACTTCCGGCCATGTATATATTATCAGCCTCATCCAACGCCAGTAAAGCATGGTCATCATTATGAACAACTGAAATAAACAAAGGTTTTGTCCAGATCGTATTGCCCTGGGGGTCGCTTTTAATCAGGAGTGTGTCGGAAATATAAATGATATCGCCCGAAGGCCCGATATCCATCTGATGAATAATTTGCTGCTGACCCTTAACCCAGATAAAATCACCGTCCGGAGAAAACTTAGCCATAAAGCGAGGCGCTACATTAAAATCGAGAACTGTGTCGGTGAAATGCATATCATGAGTTGATCCGCCACCGCAAAACACTATATTGTTGTCGTTATCGACAACTGTTTTGTAAATGTGAATACAGCTGGAATCCGTTGTTACAGGAACCTTGTACCAGTCAAGGTCTCCGTTAGAAAGATACTTCACCAGCAGAATGTTATGAGCCCAGTAATTTCCGGTAACTGTGTCATTCTCAATGATGGCAGTGTATGTAAACATGGCGCTGATAATCAGATTATCATCATTATCAACACAAATATCCTGAATGTCTTCCATATCCCAGCCACTGATCTGCCTTGCCCAAAGCATGTTTCCAAGACTGTCGAACTTGGCTGCAAATGCGTCGTATGAACCATCAGCGCTGTCGCAGATAAGTACGTTTCCCTGATAGCTTAATGTGTCGGCAAATGTGCCTGCAATGTACAAATTATCATGTGAGTCTGTGACCATGCGGACAGCTCCGGGAATCTGTTTCACCCACTGAAACTGCAGATCCTGTGCTGAAAGCTGTGATGTGATAAGAATGAATGTGAGGAGTAGAAATTTCTTCATAGACTACAATTTTATATACATTTTCTGAACATTTTTTTATACGAAGTTCAAATATAACAGCTTGCATTCCGAAATGCAAATATTTTGTTTTATCGGCAGAGAGTAATCAGTTTGCGGTAAAAATGCTTCGAAGGTTTTCGGGGAGATCACGGCACCTAAGAACTCTGAACAAGGAACAAGGAAGTATGAAGTAAGAAGTCAATTTGATGTAATAAATCCTTTATCATTCTCACTTCCTTGTCCAATATTCAGTTTTTTTGTGCCTACGTGGCAAATCTCTCTGCGAGCCATTTTCTGTGCGACCCACCGAATCAGTTTTCACCGCAGGTGAAGGCTGATTCACATTCGCGTCCATAAGACCTGCTGAGGAAAGGAAATTTCTTCGCGAAAATTTGCGTTCATTCGCGGAAGAAAGAACGGAGGTGCAGCTACAGTTTTCGAGGAGATCCCGGCTCTTCGCATGCTGCATCAAGCGCTGAGCTGGTGCTGGCTTCGGCCGGGAACTCAGTAGTAAATGATTGTAGTGACTTGGTGCCTTGGTGGCGGCAAAAAAAAAGCGGACCTCTCTCGAAGCCCGCCTTACCCTTTACTTCAGATTACAAACTGAAAGTATTCATAGCCCGGATGATTTCTTCGGGATCCTGAAGCAGTTCAGGATGTTTATCCAAATGAATCAGTGCCGAAATTGGTAATTTGGCCACATGGAATTCTGCTCCGCCGTCAGCGTTGGACGTCTTTACAACCAGCAATGACCCGGTTTTCAGAATGATGTTTATTGCAGAAGATGATTCAAATTTGAAACGCATTATGGCTTTTCCAAGATCAACGTTTTTATCGCTGTTTCCAATCAACATCCGATAAATATCATCGATGCAATCATTCACCTGTTTCATGGTCATCGGCTCCTTCGAAATCCCCATGCGCTCGCTTGCTTTCTCAGCCTTTTTGTTGGGATTATAAAACGTAAATCCGGAGGCCTCGAGAATATCAAGCAACGCTTCATGTACCTTTTCAATGTTGTTCTGATCATCGGTATCAATGAAGATATTTACCGGCAGATGTCGCTTCAGACCACGTTTTTTATAGGTTGAATTGATGGAATTAAATGAAATGTATTCGCTGAAAGCATTCTGCAGAATATAGATCTGATCTTTCAGACGCTGCAATTCTTTCACGTGATTTTTTTCGAGTTTGCCAATCCGCTCTTTGTAATACTCATAGTATTGTTTCATCATGGCATTCTGCGGGCCAGCAGCAACCAGACGTTTGCCTTCGTCGATGTCAGTAAAGTTCTGGAAATTCTCAATGAATTTGTCTGCCAGCATCTGTGCCTGATTGTCGTACTGAGCCGGATATTTCCACGATTTGCGCGGATTCAGAATCTTTGGATCAACATCGCCCAACTGCTTTGGAATCTGCAAACCGAAGAATGGCATTTCTTCCATCGGCGCTTCATCGATGCTGCCATCAATAATAGCATCGATAATTTTTCGGGTACTTGGCAAATCAATGCGACGTCCTGTACCATATGGACCTTCGATCCAGCCTGTGTTTACAAGATATGCGGTGGCATTGTGCTCATCCATTTTTTTTGCCAGCTCCTGCGCATACATTGCAGGATGCAGCATCAGAAAAGCGGCGCCGAAACATGCAGAAAATGTTGGTGTCGGTTCTTTCACGCCTCGTTCGGTTCCGGCCAGCTTGCTGGTGAAACCACTCATGAAATAATACATGGCCTGGTCGCGTGTAAGCTTGGCAACCGGCGGCAGCACTCCAAAAGCATCGGCTGTAAGGAAAATAACTTTCTTCGGATGGGTGCCCCTGGAAACAGGTGTAACTATATTGCGAATATGATGAATCGGGTACGAAACGCGTGTATTCTCGGTTTTGCTTTGATCTGCAAAATCAATTTCACCGGTCTTTTCGTCATAGACCACATTTTCGAGCAATGCATCGCGACGAATGGCTTCGTAAATATCGGGTTCGTTTTTCTTGCTAAGATTAATGCATTTTGCATAGCAGCCGCCTTCGAAATTAAAGACGCCATCATCGTCCCAGCCATGCTCGTCATCTCCGATCAGGAAACGTTCGGGATCGGCCGAGAGCGTTGTTTTGCCCGTTCCGCTCAGTCCGAAGAAAATGGCGGTGTCGCCGTTCTTGCCCATATTGGCCGAACAATGCATGGCAGCCATTCCGCGCAGCGGCAGAAAATAATTCATGATGCTGAAGAAACCTTTTTTGATTTCGCCACCATACCAGGTTCCACCAACCACAGCCATGCGCTCTTTGATATTAAAGGCCACATACACATCGCTGTTGAGCTTTTGCTTTTCCCAGTTTGGATTCACAGTCTTGCAGGAATGCAGCATCACAAAATCCGGTTTGAAATTCTCAAGTTCGCTGTCCGACGGACGGATGAACATGTTCTTTACAAAATGGGCTCCCCATGCTATTTCCGTGACAACACGGATTTTCAGACGGGTGTTTTCATTGGCGCCCAGATAGGCATCCATTACATAAAGCTTGCTGTTTGAATTCAGCTCTTTCTGACTGGTGGCCAAAAGGTCCTGCCAGATTTCCGGCGAGATGGGTTTATTGTCGCTTCCCTTCCGGCCTTCGCCAGCCCACCAGATATTATCGGAGCTTTCCGCTTCGAAAACCACGTATTTGTCCTTGGGCGAACGTCCGGTGAAAATGCCGGTGTCCACGTTCACAGCTCCCAGATTAGTTACAAACCCCCGTTCGTATCCTTCTAAACTTTTGTCGGTTTCGTGTTTGTATAATTCGTCGTAGGAAAGATTGTAATACAATTCGCCGACTGATTCAATTCCATATTCAGCCAGTTCTTTTTTAATTTTAGGCAACAGTTTTTCCATAAGGCGCTTTTTTGCAAAATTAGAAATACAATATCGATTTCAGCGATTAAATATATCACTTTTTTGTCTGTTTTTTTAAAAGTTGTATTTTTGCCTACTTGACTTAGGATGTTTTGATCGTTTTCAACAATCAGAAGCCAGTGGTCAGCTTTCAGCTTCCTGACATTTTACCGTCAGCTTGAATAGGCCAACAATCAGACCTGCTGACGTGGAATCGTCAGGAATTGCAATATTTAGAGAAAAATCATCCAAACACCCAACGATTCCGTGTCCGCACCACTGCGCCGAAAGAAGTCTTGCGGACGCCAAAATGTTGGGAGCGTTGTGCCGCCCGCCTATTTCCTATCGCCTTCCGACTATCGCCTTACGCCTCATTGCCTTCCATTTCAAAGGTGCTTCGCACACCTTGTCCCTGGGGCCTTCAGCCCAAGGCTAACATATTATGCGCCTTCAGCGCATTCAATGGTGCTTCGCAACTTTCTTTTATGCCTTCGGCTCATTTTCTTTGTGCTTTTTGCCCCGCATGCCGCAAGTCTTTACGTCGCCTTAATAAATTTAATAAACTTTACGAACTTTCAACTGAAGATACGCTGCGCATTGCGCCTAATGCCTATCGCCTTCTTCACTGATATTCATCACACAGCTGCTGCAGTTGTACGATAATTTATAAATATAATCTCCCTGCGCAATATATTGCGGATCGTGCGCTGGCTGCGCTTTTTGATAGGTCGGACAGCAACCCATTTCGTAACGCAGACACAATTTCATGGTCATCAATGTTTTGCCTTGGTTGTCATCGTTCAGCTCAAATGCAGTTTCTGTTTTTTCAACGCCATGTCGTTTGTAAAACTGCTCTGCAAGCGCGTTTGAAATATTGCTTCGATAATCCGTTTCTTTTTCAAAATACGAAATGTCGTTCGGTTCAATTTTGTTTTCTTCTCTTTTATATGCTGCAAGCAGCATCTGATCAAATGCTTCGAAGGCCTCTCTGCGAATCCGGTTCAACTCCCCTATCGGAAAAAACAGGGGACTCCCCCACTTCATTTCGAAATCTGAAACATCGTAGGACGTAGATCCAGTCTTACATAACTGCGCTTTTAAGGTGTCGGCGGCTTTCTGCTCGTCGCGGGCAGGAACTTTTTCAATCACATTATTTTTATTCAGCGAATACCGTCCACCTTGGGTGCTGATGCGCAATTCAAATCCGTCTTCGGTTTCACTAAACATCATTTTCACCGGAATGCGGCGCGCAGAGTCGGCTGCAGCCAGTTGTTTATTGAATACAAGATCGAGGTTTCTATAAATTTCGGTTCCTTTGGCTATATTAATTGGATCGTCCGAAAATATTTTACCATTGTCGGCATACTGAACAGCAAAGCCCTTAAGCTCACCGTTTTCATCAAACCAGCAAAGCCCGTCACCATTGCTGATGAGCGGTGCGTCCTCAATTTTGAAATAATTCCAGCCCGAATCGCTCACCTGCCCCAGCCGCTTCCCGAGCGACTTTGATGTGTGTGCCGAGACTTTTTCGGTGCGGCCGTGCAGAAAATATTCCGTAAAACCACGGTTGAATGACTTCTCCGGATCGGGCTCGAAATCGAATGTGCAGCGCCCCAATGACGCCCCTGACAGTCGCTCATTTTTATTCAGAATTTCATCGAGTGTTCTGCGATAATAGGCGGTTATGTTTTTTACATAATTTATATCCTTGAGCCTGCCTTCGATTTTGAAAGTTGAAACACCGGCGCGGATCATTTCTTCGATATGTGCGCTGCGGTTCATGTCGCGCAATGAGAGTGCATGCGTGTTTGCCTCGAGAATATTTTTTGCTGAATCAAGAATATCGTATTTCAGACGACATGGCTGAGCGCACTCGCCGCGGTTTCCGCTCCGATGTCCGTGAAAAGCACTCATATAGCACTGCCCGCTGAAACTAACACACAGCGCACCATGCACAAATGCTTCGAGTTCAATCTGAGTCTTCGATTTTATTTCTCCAATTTGCTTCAGCGACAATTCGCGTGCAAGAATCACGCGTGTGAAACCAACGTCTTGCAAAAACTGAATCCGCCTGACATCGTAGTTGTGAGTCTGAGTGCTGGCATGCAACGCAATCGGAGGCAAATCCATTTCTAGAATTCCCATATCCTGCACAATCAGTGCATCGGCACCGGCATTGTAAATGTCATGAATCAATTTCTCTGCCTCTGCCAATTCATCGTCATACAATATTGTATTCAGTGCCACATATACCTTTGCGTGAAACCGGTGCGCATAAACACAGAGTTTCTCAATGTCGCCGATTGAATTTCCAGCCGCCGCACGGGCACCGAATTTCGGGGCACCTATATAAACAGCGTCAGCGCCAAAGTTAATGGCAGCCATGCCGTGTTCCGCATCGCGCGCGGGACTGAGAAGTTCGATTATTGATTGATTCATTTTGCAAAGGTAGGAAAAGCTTATGAAGCATTTTCTATTGCTGGTTTCAAAACTTTAACCGGCTTTATTCAAGACAAAAGATAAAAGTAAGAAGATAAAAGGAGAAGAAGATAAAAGAGGACAGAATATGTTGTTGTTTTTGGGAGGAAATATTTTGTAGCTTAGCCATGTGAAAACGATGCGGAATATAAAGAGCTTTGTGAGGACTGGTAAGGCTGCGGGAGCTCCCACTGTCTCCTTCCTTGTCCGCTGCGAAGCTGGCGGAGATACATTTTTTTCTTCGTTTCACTTCGAAAAAAACACTCAGAATGACAGCGGCGGGGCTCATGATGAAAGTGGGACTCACTATGGAAGCGTCGTACAAAACAATGAACTTCGGCTCATCAAACAATAGCTGACAAATATTTTTCAAAAACACAGAAAAAACCATGAAATACGGATTTGCATTTTTACTTTCAGCGCTGGTGCTCACAACTGTTTCAGCACAGGAAGCCGGAAACTACCTCATTGGACAGAATAACAATAATAATTATTATCCGGCTTATACTCCCCAAATAGCCAGCCGCGTATTTTTGTCCGATAGCACGTTTATGATTCAGGCCAATGTGATGATGAATGTAATTGCCGACTGTTATGTAGCCACTTTTGGTGTGTCAGAAATTTCAACCAGCCTTCCCGAAGCCAACTCGAAAATGGATGCCCGCATCGAAAAATTCGTGGCAGCGCTTACTAAATTAGGCGTATCGATGAAAGATATTTATGTTGACATGACGACTCAGACACTGCTGGCTGATTATAAAATCAATGGAAATTATGCTGAGCAGTACATTAGTGGCTATGAGCAAAAGAAAAACGTGATTGTCAAATTCAAAAACATCGATGACCTTGACAAAATGATTTTGGCTGCTTCGGAACAAGGCATTTATGATCTCGCCAAAGTCGATTACATTGTCACAGATATCAACACGGTATATACGCAGCTTTTTCAAGCAGCACTGGAGGTTATCAACAGCAAAAAAGCACTCTACCTTCATGCCACCGGGCTAAAACTGAAACCCATTTCAGAGATTTTTGCGGAGTCATTTTTATGCTATTATCCGGCGCAGCTTTATAAAAGCTACACCGTGAATGTGACGACCCTTTTTTATGATTACAACTCGAATCAAAAACGAAAAGATTTGCCCCGAAATACCACCTATTACTACGACAAAATCAATTATTCAGGTTTCGACAAGGTCATCAATCCAGTTGTCACTGAGCCAGCTGTGGAATATGTCATGGCGCTACAAATCAAATATAACATTGACAAAATCAATAAATAGATTTCGACAGAATCTGTCTAAAAGAAATTCAACCACAAAAACTACAGTTCATCGTCCCTGCAACATCCATAGCAAATCTCTGATACATAATGAACATTCAGAAATCCGCTTAAGGAGAGGCTTTCTCGAACTCCTACCATCAGTTTCTGAAAACGGAAAGCCATTGGACCACGGCGGAGCCCGGCACGTCGAGCGCCCCGTACGACCTCTATGCATCGCGGTACTAAAACTTGCTGTCACACTGTGCGGAGTCGAAGTGTGAATAGCAGCTAACAAACCTGTTCGCAAGCTGCATTGGGCACACGCAGCCGCTGTGCAGTCGCTGCCAGAGTCTAAGCTCCTGTCTAGTCTTCGACTTCGCTCAGACTGACAGAAGCAGAATTATGGAAAATCAGAATCGTGAAGTTTAAAGATGTAACCGGAGTGCGACAGTGTTAGGCTGATGATGCAGTCTCACGCCTCAGTACAGATAAACTCCCTTATTTCGCCGTCAGCTTTCTAATCACCGCAATCAGCCGGTTTTCATCAAAGGGTTTTGTGATGTAGCTATCCATACCCACTTTGAGAAAACGCTCTTCGTCGCCGGTAATGGCATAGCCGGTAATGGCAATAATTGGAATATGCAGTCCACTGTATTTTTCCTTTTCCCTGATTCTGCGGGTAGCTTCAAAACCATCCATTTGCGGCATCTGCCCATCCATCAAAATAACATCATATGTATTAATTTCATATTTTTCGAGCGCCTGCAATCCATTAAAAGCCGAATCGACAATCATTCCCTTGCTGGTGAGAAATCCTTTCAGATACAACTGATTCAAAGCATCATCTTCAACAAGCAGAACCCTGCATTCGGCCGGCGTTGTATCCTCAGAAACAATTTCTGTTTTTTCCGGTTCGCTCAATGCAACATTAAACGGGATTTTCAAAACAAAGCGACTGCCACTGCCAAACTCACTCTCAACACTGATTTCACCGCCCATCATTTCGGCAAAACTTTTTACAATAGCCAGCCCCAACCCTGTTCCTGAAAACTTCTTGGTGGAAGAGCTATCAAGTTGTGTAAACGACTGGAAGAGTTTTCCAATATCTTCCTTTTTTATTCCAATTCCCGTATCTTCAACTTCTGTTGTAAGCAGTGTCTGACCATCAGGAGCAGGCGTAGCCGAAACACGAACGTTTACCGATCCTTTGTCTGTAAACTTAACGGCATTTCCGACAAGATTGATGACCATCTGACGCAAACGAATCTCATCGCCGCGCAAACGGGCCGGCACAGAAACATCTTTGCGGATTTCAAAATGAAGACTCTTGTTTATAGCCACAGACTTAAACATCGACCTAACCTCATTGAATATTCCATCGACATTAAAATCCTTATTTTCAAGTTCGATTCTGTTTGCCTCTATTTTAGAAAGATCCAGCACATCGTTTATAATATTGAGCAGATTGTCCGATGAAGTCAGAATTGCATCGACAATGTCCTGCACATCGTTGCTGAGCTGAGTGCGGGATAGCGTTTTGGCCATTCCGACAATTGAGTTCAACGGATTGCGGATTTCGTGACTTACATTGGCCAGAAATTCGGACTTCGCTCTGCTGGCTGCTTCGGCCAGATCCTTTTCCATTTGAAGCTGTTCAGTTTTAATAATTTTACTGATATCGCGGCAGACAGCAACAATTTTTATTTTATCGGGGCCTTCGTCCCGTACAACCTGACAACTGGTCTCAAACCAGCTATACGAGCCATCTTTCATCAATATCCGATGTTTGAAAAGCTCGGGATTCAGCCCATTATAAATATCAGACCGCATTTTTAGCAACAAAGGAACCTCTTCTTCATGAATAAATTCGAAAACCGAATGACCGTAAACCTCTTCAGGTTCCCACTTCACATATGCTCCGCTTCCGGGCGAAACATAAGTGATGGCACCTACCTCCAAATCGAAAGCAATGATCATGTCGTTCGAATTCTCGGTTATTAGCCTGAATTGTTCACGGCTCACAAGCAATTCTTTCATTACTCTTTGCCTGTCGATATGACTCCACAAGGCAGATCCGAGAATGGTGAGTTGTTTAATGCATTCGTCGTAATACTCATCTTCTTTGTTGCCAACTCCTATTACAGCAACAATGTGCTCATTGTCGAAAATAGGAACTGATAAATGACGTTTCAAAACGACATGTCCTTCAGGATATCCTTTTTTCAATGGGCTTTCAGCCGCATAGTCATTGGTGATAACTGGTTTACGCTGCCTGACGGATTCACCCCAGAGCCCGGTTTTTTCAAGCGGGTATTCCCGGGGTGCATTATTTATCCGGCATTCATCCATCGCACTTTTCGACCATGAATGCATTGTCAGAATGCCTTCGTTTTCATTTAGAAAAGCGAGGTATCCTAATTTACTGCCCGTCAGATTAATGACTTCTTCCAGAACGAAATTTGTGATTTCGTTCAAGGGGGCATTGATCATTTCACTGAGTTTAAGCAATGCCAGGGTCCGGCGTGTATTTACATCGCGCAGCTGCTCCGCTTTCTTTCGTTCTGTTATATCGGTCACTGACGCAATACGCAGCCGCAATCCATCACTGAATTCGGCATGCTGCGGCGAAACCTCAATCGGAAAAATTCGGCCGTCTTTTCTGATATGTGCAGCCTCGTATTTATCAGGCAGCTCGTTCAAAATATGTTCTTTCACTGTGTCAACAAACGCCGGAGCAATAAAATCGAGCAGATCTTTTCCAACCATTTCGCTTTCATCATGTAAGCCCATCATGTTCAGGTATGCTTGATTCACATCAATGATAATTCCTTTATTATGGAAAATAAGCCCTTCCTGAGAACATTCAAAAAACTTGCGCAACCTGCTCTCACTCTTATTGAGTGCATCTTTGGCCTTAAGCTGTTCAGTTATATCTGTTGCAAAACACTGATAAGTACCATCGGGCATCAGACGCGAGCTCATTTCAATAATGATCTCTTCTCCGTTTTTTCGGATCATCGGCCGTTGCCGGGTGAGGGTTTGTCCGGCATTTAGAATGTCATAGCTTAAGGGTACAGAGTCAAGTACTGTCTTTGAGAACAGATCTTTCATGTTCATTGCAAGCAACTCTTGACGCGAATACCCGGTAATAGCAACCGATGCTTCATTCACCTCAATGAAATTTCCAACAGGATCGCCATGAAAGAAAGCTTCGGGGGCCAGAGCCAAAATAGTTCTGTATTTTTCTTCGCTATCTCTTAACTCTTTTTCAGTTTTTGTTCGCTCTTCAATTTCATGCTCAAGCTTGCGTGTCTCTTGTTTAATTTTCAGATTATTGAACCCTGATTCGGAAATAAAAGCGGCAATTTGACCAAGAAATGATGTGGCCAGCATCAGATCCTTTTCCTGAATCACCTTCACATCACTTAAAGCCCGCAGGTATTCTTCTTCATTATAATCATACTTCTGAGCCTGTTTTCTGAAAAATTCAATATCTGGTTTCTCCAGAAGTAATTGCCCGGTAATCAGTACTGCAACGAACTTGTTGTTGATGAAAATAGGTGTGGCACAATCGTTTAATCCGTTATCACATTTTTCAATAACCAGTTGTCCTGGAGTTGAAAGTTTCTCGAAAAGTTTCCTGTTGCTTGCATTACAATTAATACCTGAAGCCGGACAGGGACGATGGAATTTAGTGCAGATATCTTTCCATCCGGAAGAAATCAGCATATTCAGATCGGGATACTCAAACAGACCTATTGTTAGTCCGGTAATCTGCGTAAATTTATCACATAGTTCTTTCAATAACCTTATATCAACTAAATCGGTTATTCTGAATGAGTTGCCGTTTATGGGATCTTGACTGTTTTCAGGAATTTGCATAAAATTACTGTTTGAAAGTCATTAACTTAGGAACAAAGATATGATTTCAAGGCGATTTTTGCAAGAGTAATTGCAATTTGCCCCGAATAATCATTATCACAGCTTATCGCAGATATATTTTTTATCTTCGTAAAAAAAAGTGCGACTCGCTTTTCTGTTTGTGTATCTGTATTCGGGTTTGATAAATGCTCAGCCAATTATTAAAGAGCAGATTCTTTCACCTGATAAAAAAATACAGCTTTCTTTCTGGGTGAGTGAAGGTAAATCATTTTATTCTGTTAAATTCAATGGGATTCAGATAGTTGATTCTTCATCTTTCTCATTTGAATTCAGCAATCAGACCTCACTTGATTCAAATCTGACGCTTTATGATGTAAAAAAGTCCGCATTTGATGAAATCTGGAAGCCAGTATGGGGTACTGCCTCTTTGGTGCGCAATAATTATAATTCTTCTGTGTTTTTTCTGAAAGAAACAACGTCACCCCAAAGAAAAATTAATGTTGAGTTCCGGGTGTTCAATGATGGCGTTGCTTTTCGCTATCTGTTTCCCAAAAAATCGGGAGACAGCCTGCTGATAACTGCAGAAAAAACACAGTTTTGCTTTGCGAAAAACGACAGCGCCTGGTGGATTCCTTCCGATGAATTTGCCTACGAATCGCTCTATCGCAACACTCCGTTATGCGAGATCCATGACGCCAATACCCCCATTACAATTGTAGGTCATGATTATAATCTCAGCATTCATGAAGCATCGTTGAAAGATTATTCCGAAATGATTCTGATTCGTGATCCCAAAAACCACTTGCTTTTTATTTCCAGTCTCTGGCCATGGCCTGATGGTGTTTGTGTAAGAGCTGAAGGACCTTTCAATACACCCTGGCGCACAATAATGATTACGCGAACCGCAGGTGAAATGATGGAGTCGCACCTGATTCAAAATCTTAATGAGCCCTGCGCTATTAAAGATGTTTCGTGGATAAAGCCCATGAAATTCATAGGAATCTGGTGGGGAATGCATACAGGAAAATACACATGGTCTGCGGGGCCCGCTCATGGGGCTACCACTCAACGTGCAAAATATTATATCGATTTTGCTGCAACGCATGGTATTGGCGGATTTTTGGCTGAAGGCTGGAATCAGGGCTGGGAGACATGGGCCTCTGATTCATCACCAGTGCAGGATTTCTGCAAAGCTTATCCAGATTTCGATTTGAACGAAGTGGTCAGCTATGCAAAAAAAAGAAATGTTGAATTTATCTCCCATCATGAGACTGGCGGAAATATTCCCATGTATGAGAGTCAGCTGGAACCAGCTTTGAAACTTTGCAGGGATTTGGGCATTCATTCACTTAAAACAGGTTATGCTGGTCCGATTGTTCTGCAAGGAATGCCCCATCATGGACAATATATGGTGCGCCATTTTCAGAAAATAGTTGAATTGGCTGCAAAATATCAGATTACCCTCAATGCCCATGAAAGTATTAAACCAACCGGACTTGATCGAACATGGCCAAATCTGATGAGTCAGGAATGCGCACGGGGAAATGAATGGAACGCCACTTACCGTGCTACCCCGCCCTATCACACCACTATTCTCCCATTCACCAGGTTTCTCGCTGGCCCTTATGATTTTACTCCAGGCATTTTCAGAATCAATCATTCACCTGAAAAAAACAAACGTCTGTATGGCAC
Organism: Bacteroidetes bacterium GWF2_43_63; assembly: GCA_001769275.1. Lineage (NCBI taxonomy): Bacteria > Pseudomonadati > Bacteroidota > Bacteroidetes bacterium GWF2_43_63. The sequence continues at coordinate 54,969 of MEOQ01000030.1, forward strand.
GCTGGCTAACCAACTTGCATTGTATGTCACTTTCTTTAGTCCATTGATGATGGTGGCCGACATGCCTGAAAACTATGACGGAAAGCCAGCTTTCAGATTCATAGAGGAAGTTCCCTGCAACTGGGATGAAACAAAAGTTATTGCGGCACGGCCCGGAGATTGGCTTTGTGTGGCCCGGCGCAGTGGGAACAACTGGTTTGTCGGAGCTCAGACCGATGAAAATGAAGCACTGCTTAGCATTCCACTCGATTTTCTGCAAAGAAATCTAACCTATAAAGCCACTCTTTTTGCCGATGCCATCGAAACTGACTGGGAATTCAATCCTGAAGAAATTGAGATTGGACAATACCGCGTCACAGGCTCTGATACTTTGCTTATTCCAATGTCGAAAGCCGGCGGATTTGCAATGTCGATCAAGCCATTCGATGTCACCGACAATGATTCAACGGTGCGCTCAATCAGCATTTTCAATGATATTGCTGCAGCGAAAATGATTCAGTTTTCACGACTGAAAACCTTTGGCAACCTTAATGTAAATCATCTTGCAATAGGTGCAGAAGTGAAACTGAATAAACCGTTTTCAGCTAAATATCCGGCCTCGGGCAATAACGCAATCTGCGACGGCGCAAGAGGATCACTCAATTTCTCAGATGGGGGCTGGCAGGGATTTGAAGGATATGGTATGGAAGCAGTCATCGGGCTGCCTTCTGAATTGTTATTGAGCAGCATTGAAGCAGGGTTTCTTTATTCACCCAATGACTGGATTTTTCTTCCGGAAATTGTTGAATTGTATATTTCAAATGACGGAAAAGACTTTGAATTTATCAGTCGTTTCGATAATCCGAATGAGCGACCAACTGACATGAAAATTATGGAAATAAAAAATCTGTCAGCTACCTTCAGCCCAATGAAGGCGCGATTTGTCAAAGTGAGAGCTGTCAGTTCTGGTGTTTGTCCCGACTGGCACTACGCCCATGGGCAAAAGTCGTGGATATTTGTTGATGAAATCATTATTAAGTAGTCAGTGGCCAGTGGTCAGTATAGAGTTAGGTTAAGGTTGAGGTCAAGGTTAAGGTCGAGGTGTTTCATTATAGCTGACAGCTTCAGCTGTCAGAAGTCAGTGGCGAAGCTCCGGGAATAGAATTATCGTTATTCCTAAATTGATTATATTTGAAAATCAAAAAGTGAAAAAACATGAAGTGGCAAGGCAGACAAGGAAGTTCGAACGTTGAAGACCGTCGTGGAAAATCCAAAGGACTTTTGGGCGGCGGAATCGGTACCATCGTCGTTGTTATAATCATTTATCTGCTGGGAGGCGACCCTTCCGGTATTATACAGAATGCCACGCAAAACCCAACGCAATCAAGCGAAGAATATAAACCTTCGGCTAAAGAGCAGGAACTGGCCGATTTTTCATCCGTGGTTTTGAAAGAAACTGAAGAAACCTGGACAAAGCTGTTTTCCGAAAATGGTAAAACCTACCGCCTGCCAAAGCTTGTTCTGTTTACCGACGCTGTTCAATCGGGTTGTGGTTCGGCAAGTGCCAATTCAGGCCCTTTCTATTGTCCAGCCGATGAAAAAGTATATATCGATCTGAGTTTCTTCGAGGAGCTGGGCACTCGTTTTGGCGCTCCGGGCGACTTTGCTATGGCCTACGTTATTGCACACGAAGTCGGTCATCATATTCAGCTTCTGCTTGGAATAAATGAGAAATACGAATCCTATCGCGACCGACTGAGCGAAACGGAATTCAATAAAATGACGGTGAAACTTGAACTGCAGGCCGACTATTTTGCCGGTGTCTGGGCGCATTATGCCGAACGCATGAATCTGCTTGAGGAAGGCGATCTCGAAGAAGCCCTCAACGCAGCCAGTGCCATCGGAGACGACCGTCTGCAGAAAAAATCACAGGGACATGTAAACCCCGATACGTTCACCCATGGCACATCGGAACAGCGCAGCCGCTGGTTCCTCAAAGGGTTCCGCTCCGGCAACATGAATGGCGGCGATACATTTGCAGCTAGCTCTTTATAACAACGCTATTCGAAGTTTATACTTCGAATAGCGAAAGGAACAATTTTGCATAGCATTGCTATGCAAAATTGTTATGCACATAACTCATTAGCTCCATCTCGGCCTGAGTCATCTGTTGATCGGCCATGGCGGCCTTGTCCATAAGCCGTATAATCTTAGCATGCTTCTTCGGATCATCGGGCATGCGCAAAACCAGTTTTTTGTTTTTTGCCATCTCAATCGCAGGCTGGATCTTCGTTGGATTGTAACCGAATTTTTTCGCCAGTGCTTTGGCAAACAACTCTTCTTCAGTCGCGAAATGACCATCTGCAGCCATCACTATCAGCGCATTATTAAAAGCATAATCGCGTACATCCATCAGATCATCAGCTTTGTCAACCCCAAACGAAAGCAGCTCGTCGGGCACATTTCCAGCAATGCGTTGCTTGTATTCACCAATTGAATAAACGCCATCGACCACCCAGTCAAATTCAGGACTATTCACCTCGGAGCCGCAATACGGACATTTAATATCGGTTGAATCGCCGAGCGTTCCACCACAATTCGGACACTGGTGAGCATACAGCAATCCGCGCGGGGCCTGTGCGCCAGATTTCCGGCACAAGACAATGGTGGCTGACGATGTTCTGACAACCGGATCCATGATGGCTTCAAGCTCTTCAGGATTGTTGCGCTTCATTTCAAGGCGCTGATAGCTTTTCCTGATAAAGAAGCCAAGATATTCGCGCCCATTCTCGCTCCAATACGAAATCAGACTCACGTCGTTCAAATACAAACGGTTATAAAGAATTGGAGCCCATGATTTAATATTTTCATTCAATCTTGCGTATGCTTCATCCTGCATAAAGCGACGTGCCAGCGCAGGATTGAGAAAAGCCAATGCGATTTCATGCTGCAGAAATGCATTGCTGGCCTTGTCTTCGAGTTTCTGAACGCAGAAAGTAGAATCGCCGGCATGCATTTGCTGTATTTTCTGCTGCAGATTGTTTTGCTTGTGCCCCATTGAATGGCTCAGCGTGTAATCGTCGGCTTGCGTAATTTCACTCAGCACCCAGTCGAAATCGCCACTATTGACTACCGCTTTGCAATAGGGACAAATGCCAGTCTCGCCTTCAATTTCCGGTAGTGCCGCTCCGCATTGCGGACAGTTTGGATTTTCATAAATATCGCCGGGTGTGTAGCCCGATTTTTTTATAAATGTCCAGTACTCTACAAAAGACTCATATCCGCCAGATGATAAACGTGGAATTTTTTCGGAAACAAATTTATCCGTCAAGCTGGCATGCAGCGCCACATCTATTACATCATATTGTCCATCCTTGCGGAAGTCAGCAATGGTAACCGAATGCAGATTGATACCCGAAAGCTTGTTATACTGCTGCAGCTTTTTCATCATAATGAACTGCACATTGAAACGCTGATAAACGCCATCGCTGATGAACTTACGCACTTTGCGCATATCCTGCGCCATCCAGGCATCCTGAATTCCGTAAAATGCGATATTCACTTTTTTGCGAAACAACTCTTCAATGAAATCAGGATTTTGCTGCTTGTATTTAAGAAATGAAAGATTATCGCGAATGGAGTTGGCTGAAGGGACTTTGTTAAGCACCGAGGCCTGATTGGCTTTTTTCTTGAAAACAATGGCCAGCAGAATGACGATCCCAACAGCAATAATGTTGTAAGGAAAAGGCAACATCATGAACAAATAGATGATGATTTCAAAAATGCCACCATCGCCGCCACCGCCGTTTCCCCCACCACCGCCACCGGCCCGGGCAAACACTTCGGCTGATAGGCATAATAGAAATATGATTGCTGCAATTCTGAAAATTCCGGGAATTCTGCCTGATCTCATGAAATATTTCTTTGGTGTAAATGTATGAAGAAAATCATTTTCAACGTTCAAAGGTTATGGCGTACTTTTAAGAAACTATAAAAAATACGGCATTTTCTTTTTTCGAGGTGCGGAAATTAATTGATGTAACGCAAAGCTTTTGCTGCGCTCCCAACATTCTGTCGTCTGCCAGACATTTCTTTGAGCAGAGGTGCGGACACGGAATCGTTGGGTGCTTTATCGGTATTAGAATTAGTGTTAACTCGTGCAAAAGTGTGTTTCACAATTTCATTGGCAACTCAAAAAAAGAGGTAACCGAATGCTGTTACAATGAGTTGTTTTTAGACAGCCTCACTATTTTTAGCGTATCTAATTGCACAATATATTGTATTTTTATCCACTCTTTACCCGAAACAAGGATGAAAATCGGAATAATATCGGACATTCATGAAGACCCGGTTAATCTTAAAAAAGCATTGCATGCCCTGTCGAATCAATGTGATGAGGTAGCCTGTCTTGGTGATATCGTTGGATTTACACCCGATTTTTATTCATATACACCCGATGCGAATGAATGTATTAGGCTGGTAAAAGAAAATTGTCGTTTTGTGGTGGTTGGGAACCACGACATGTTTGCGGTTAAACGGATTCCGGAGCATTGCGGTAACTTTCATTTTCACGAAAACTGGTATTCGATGTCCACGGAAGCGAAAAGAAAGCTTGCTGGAAGAAAAATATGGCTTTACGAAAATGAACGATCGGCCAGCTTGAACGATACATCGCATGAATATCTGATGAATCTTCCAGAATTGCATATTTTAAACAGTGATACTGGTGATACATTGTTTTCTCATTTTATGTTTCCCGATATTTCGGGGTCTGGGACTTTAAAGCCATCGACGTATAAAGCGGTGGAAGCTCACAGATCTTTTATGGATAAACATAGCTGCAAAACTGCTTTTTGTGGTCACACTCACCCCGAAGGTTTATTGATTTCGTCGCCAGTAAAATCTAAAATGAGGCTATTGAAATTGCCGGTAGATGTACTTCGTTTTGAAAAAAAAGTGAATACTCCAGACCGATGCTTTTTTTCAGTACCGGCCATTGCCAACGGAAGCAGGCGTTCGGGCTATGCCGTTTTCGATACAACAGCCCGTGAGGTTTTTACATGTTCTTTATAAATAGAAATTTACCTATGAAAAAGAAGAACCGATACAGTTTTGCCATAAAGATTTTTCTTCCGGCCATCCTAACCGTGGTATTATTCATTATTTCCTTTTTCTGGGTGGTCATTCCGTCTTTTGAACGAAACATGATGGACGGTAAGCGCGAAACGATATACGAACTTACACAAACTGCATGTAGCATTCTTGATAAATACAATAAAGAGGTCGTTTTAGGGAGAATTTCGCTTAAAGAAGCACAAAATCTGGCAGCAGACGAGATTGGTCTGCTTCGCTATGGGGCCGAGAATAAAGATTATTTCTGGATTACCGATATGCATCCAAATATGATCAGGCATCCATATCGCATTGATCTGAACGGAAAAGATCTGACAAAATTTAAAGACCCCCATGGTAAAACGATTTTTGTTGAATTTGTGAATACCGTTAATCAAAACGGCGAAGGTTATGTCGATTATATGTGGCAATGGAAAGATGATTCCACCCGAATTGTTCCCAAACTGTCATATGTGCGCGGCTTCAAACCTTGGGGCTGGATAATCGGAACCGGCATTTATATAGAGGATGTGAAAACAGAAATCGCTCAGCTCGAAAAACGACTAATCATTATTTCTTCGATAATTACGGGCCTCATTATAATACTACTCACTTTTGTGATGCGATTGAGCCTGAAAGCCGATTCGTCGCGCATTCAAGCCGAAAAGGAGCTCAAGGAATCGCGCGACCGCTATAAGGCCTTGGTAGAGGCATCGACAGAAGGAACGGTTATGCTTTTGGATTCTTATGTATATGCAAATAAAACATTTTTGTCAATGACTGGTTTGTCAGAAGATGAGCTGAATTTTGGACATGTGTTTGAATTCCTGAGGCTTGATCGTCTTTTTGGCTGCGACCGCGAAAATTTTTCACGTTGTGCATCCATTTTTACTACTCCCCGAAAAGCAGAAACAACACTGTTGGTTGCTAATGGTGAGCGCATCCCGGTAATTCTCAACGGATCAGTAGCCGCATTAATGGGACGCGAAGCAGTCATAATTAATGTTCGGCATATTCCTGGAGTGCCTATATATCAGGGCGAAAGTAGTCTTCAGATATTTTCCGATCTCGGAATGGCGAGTTTTGTTTCAACTTTTTCGCGTAAATCGAGGTTTATATCGTTTAGCCCAAGTCTTGTAAAACTAATCGGAGTTAATTCGCCCGACGATCTGATGAGCAGCAATATTGCAGATTTATTTGCTGATCCAATTGAAAAGCAGCATTTTTTGAAAACGTTGTTGTCGGAGCGCCATATCACTGATTATTTTATTTCTGTGCTCAGACCCGATCATTCAGTTTTTCCTGCAACCATTTCAGCAGCACTGCACCAGAATGAAGGAACTGATGAGACCTTATGTACAGGAGTAATTGCACCAGCATCTCATCTGTTTAACAGGATTAAAGAGATTGAAGCACTTTTGAGCGAGAGACTTGCACCCGATATTTATTTGCAACAACCACTAAAGAACTTTGCCCGGGCACCTCTTTGGTGTCGCCTATCCGATTCGGTTGCACTTGCATCACATAAAATGATTAGCGAAGACACCGACATTCTTGCAGTTAAAACGGCCGAAGGTGATTTTGCAGGATTAATAACATTGAAAAGTGTTTTAAAGTTGTTGACCGAAGGATATGACCCTGCAACCACACCGACTTTGCGAATAATGGAAGCCCCCTTGCCCGTTCTGGCTTCAACAACCTCTTTGTCCGATGCGCTTGGAATTTCTGAAAAAACAGGAAAACAAGTATTCTTCCTTTCAGAATCTGATGCCTCGCTTAAAACATATGTCAACCTGAAATTCCTACCTCTTTCACAAGCATTGTTTCCGCAAATGTTGCTGCAAAACATTGATAGTGCTATGAGTATCAATAATATGGCCGATTTGTACATAAAGTATCGTTCGTTGGTCGCCACTTTGCTGAAAAACGGGTTAACCCCCGAAAGAGCTACGGAAATGTTGTCGTCGTTTTCAAAGCGTGTTATTGCCAGACTCAATACCATGGCTATTGCAGAGCTGGGAGCGCCTCCTGTGGCGTACACCTATCTGATTCTAGGCAGTGTTGGACGCGGCGAACAAACATTTGCCACCGATCAGGACAATGCCATCATATTTGCAAACACCGACAGCGACAACCATGAATTTGTCAAAAGATATTTTCTTGAACTGGGAACGCTGGTTAGTGACTGGCTGAGCCGAATAGGATATGATCATTGCCGGGGTCAGATGATGGCCAGTAATCCAAGGTGGTGTGTTTCGCTAAATGATTGGAAAAAATACTTTCGCGAATGGCTTAGTAATTCAGAGCCAAGAAATTTACTGGAAATATCAGTTTTCTTCGATTTTGTCCCAGCTTTTGGAAATACTGAAATGGCTGAGGAATTGAGAAACTACATTATTGCCGAGTCGAAAAACAAAGGAGCCTTCTATTTCAATCTGGCTCAAAGCATTATGCAGTTTAAACCACCTCTCAACTTATTGGGTAATATCGTTTCGGAAACCACAGGAAATCAGGACGGACTTGATATTAAAAATGCAATATCGCAGATGGTTATGATGATGCGTTTGTATTCAATTTATCATGGCAGAATCGAGTCAAATACATTGGAACGATTGGAAGGCCTCCGTTATTCTGGTGTTTTCAATCCCGCATTTAGTGTTGAATTTGCTATTAACTACAATTATCTGATGTTGTTGCGTTTCAAACATCAGATTTCGAATATTGAAGCGGGCGAATCACCGGGAAACATGATAAATCCACGAAAACTCAGCGATTACGACCGAACACAATTAAAACGTGTTTTCAGTTTCTTTTCGGGTTATCAATCAAAGATAGGATACGACTTTACTGGAAATATGGGTTAATGCTACCCAACTTCGCAAATTTTTTGCAAAATACGGGGATCGAGTATGGTAATCTCGCGATTCTCAACATCGATAATCCTTTCTTTTTTCAGTTCCGACAACAATCTGACTGCATTTTCTTCGGATATTCCCGATAATTCACCCAGTTCGCGCCGAGTTAAACCGAGCTGAAACTGATGGCTCCCATGGATTTTTGATAAATACAATAAACTCTCGGCTATACGACCTCTGATTTGTTTCTGATTGAGCGAAATCAGCTTGTTCATTATATTGGCAACAGAACGACCAAATGCGGCGTTGAGAGAAACCAGCAATTCATGATCTTCGCGGTATAATTCCTTCACCAACTCCAGGTCAATCATGCAAATGCTGCTTTCTTCAAGTGCCATAATTGAATAAAAATAATGTGGTGACTCGAAAAATGACAGAAGCCCTATATAATCGCCCGGGCGCATTATGTATAAGATGATGTTATGGTTGTTGATACCTTCAATGTACAATTTTGCAGATCCACTCAAAAGAAATATTGCATGAGTTACATCGTTACCCTGACGGCAAATTTGTTCATGACGTTTATATGTTACATGTATTGTGTCAATATCAACTGCTTTTGGGGCGCGTCGGCAAAGCGAAGAAAATATTTCGCACTTGTAAAGGCAACTTTCGCATTTGATATTTTTACTCAATTTCATGGTAACTATTTATTCATGAGTACAAATGTAAAAAAAAGTTGTTACAAAAGGTTGTTTAATATCAATGTTAACATGCAATTTTTATAGACGTGAATAAATATCAATAAAAACTATTTTTGATTTTTAAAATAACTAAAAACAAAGGAGGTTTAAATGCACCATGGACCAGCTGCAGAAATGGATAAAGATAACTCCACAGCTAAAAAGACCAAGCTGGGAATTATTTTGTTCCTGATTTACCTGTTTATTTATGCAGGTTTTGTATTTATTGGAATGGTATTCCCAAAAGCAATGGGAATGGAACTTTTTGGGGGCCAGAACATTGCCGTGTTGTACGGCATGGGCTTGATTATACTTGCTGTTCTAATGGGTATTATTTACAATATAATATGCACCAGATATGAAAACAAAATGAATAAGGAGAAACAAATATGATTTATGAAGTATCTACTACAGCTATAATTATTTTCCTCATTTTTGTTGCTTCAGTACTTAGTTTGTCTTTTTATTTCGGACGTAAGGCAAAATCAGCCAGCGGTTATTACGCAGCTGGAGGAAATATTCACTGGTTTGTAAACGGAATCGCTTTTGCCGGCGATTATTTGTCAGCAGCATCATTCCTTGGTATTTGTGGAATGATTGCGTTTTTTGGTTATGACGGTTTTCTGTATTCGGTTGGATATCTTGCAGGCTGGGTTGTAGCTTTATTTCTGGTAGCCGAGCCACTTAAAAGACTTGGTAAATACACTTTCGCCGATGCACTCGATGCAAAATTCAATTCCCCGGCCATTAAACTCACTGCAGCTATCTCAACGCTTGTTGTGTCATTATTCTACCTGATTCCGCAAATGGTGGGTGCTGGTGTTCTTGTAACACCTTTGCTGGGATTTCCGCATTGGGTTGGCGTTGTTTTAGTAGGGTCAATTGTAATCCTGATTGTTGCAACTGCAGGTATGACTTCGACCACATACGTACAATTTATCAAAGGTGGTTTGCTGATTATTTTCTCCATTATTGTAGTATTCTATGTATTAAATGTTGGCCTTAAAACCAAACCCAGCGCTGATTACCACAATTTTGTTACTCTGCCTGTTGAAATGCAGGACGGAAAAGTAACAGCTCTGTCCGATAACTCATATAAGATATTGGCTCAACACGACGAGAAAGATATGAGCTTTGTGAAGCTCGAAAAAAACGGTTTTGTAAATTGGTGGAAAGTCAACACTAAAGGCGAAAAACCTGTTCTGGAAGAAGCTTTATCTATTATTGTTTCACCAGATGGTAAAAAGCTCTATAATGGTGCTCCTAAAGAAGATAGAAGGTTCTTTCAGGTTGGTCATATCAAAAAATTGGTTTACAAAGGAAAAGAAGTCCAGGAAACCGGACCTTTGAGTCCTCTTGCCTTTATTAAAACCATTGAAGAAAGCGAAATTGTTCGTTTCCCGAAAAAAGCTTTTAATGACGGCAATGATAAGGTTACAGTTTTTTATCAGGTTGTTACATCTGGAAAAGACATAGTGAAACCAGGCCTTTTTTATAAACTCGACGAAGGTGCATCGTTTTGGACCCGCCTTGATTTTCTGTCGCTCATGCTGGCGTTGTTCCTTGGAACATCGGCGTTGCCTCATATTCTGATTCGTTACTACACCGTGCCCAGCCAAAGAGCTGCACGTAAATCAACTGTTGTTGCTATTGCCGCAATTGGTCTTTTTTATATGCTTACCCTGTATATGGGTTCAGGTGCTATGGTTAATGGCGGTCTGGATGTTGACAACAGCAATATGTCAGCTCCTTTGCTGGCAAAAACCTTTGGAATTACCATCTTTGCTATAATTTCAGCCATTGCTTTTGCAACAATACTTGGAACTGTCAGCGGTCTTATTGTTGCAGCTTCGGGTGCTGTGGCTCATGACCTTATGGACAAATATATGAATCGGCAAATGACCGAAAAACAAAAAGTCCAAGCCGGTCGAATTGTTGCTGTTATTGTTGGTATTATTGCTATTGTACTCGGTATAGTTTTTCAGAAACAAAATGTTAATTTCCTTGTTGGACTTGCTTTTGCCATTGCGGCCTCGGCAAACCTTCCGGCTATTCTTATGTTGCTTTTCTGGAAAAAAACAACGGCAAAAGGTATTTCTTGGGCTATCGTAGTTGGTATGGTAACGGCTTTGGGAATTATCCTTCTGTCACCAACCATGTATGAAATATATGGCCTCCCCAAGGAAAATGCTCCCATTCCTCTTGCAAACCCTGGTATTTTCTCAATTCCACTCGGATTCCTTACTCTTATTGTGGTGTCTCTGGCTTCACGTAAAAAGAAAATACAAGCCGATGCTTGATGATGAAATAATTAATTTTTGAATAAAAAATCAAAACTCATGAAAAGTACTTGCATTTTCATTTTTCTGGCCATTGTCTCATTTTTCGGATTTGCACAAGAGAAGCCATTCGGGATCACTCTGTCGGGTTATGTCAAAACTGATTTTAGCTATGATACCCGACAGTGCTCTGCTGCAAATGGTTTGCGCGAAGGACATTTTTTTCTTTTTCCGGACAATGTGTTATTTGATGCCGATTCGAATGACATCAATGCCGCTCCGTCTTTCAATATTCTTAGCATTCAAACCCGGGTCACTGGCAATATTACTGGCCCCGATGCTTTCGGAGCCAAAACTTCAGGCGTGATTGAAACCGAATTTTACGGTACCAGCGATGCCGATTTGAGCGGTTTACGCTTACGTCATGGCTACGTGAAACTAAACTGGACCAAATCGGAATTGCTCATTGGTCAGACCTGGCACCCCATGTTCCCCACCGAAGCCTTTGCTCAGACACTGAGTGTAAATACAGGTGCCCCTTTTGTTCCATTCAGCCGAAACAATCAGATCCGGTATATGTACAAACCAGGCAAAGTCAGTCTATATGCCATTGCTTATATGGAACGTGATATTGCCAGCTCGGGCCCCGACGGAACCAGCACTAAATATATGCGCAACAGCGGCATGCCTGCCTTGAATCTGCGAATGGTTACCGTTCTGAACGATAAGTTCCAGTTTGGCCTTGGAGTCGATTATAAAACACTACGCCCGGAACTGAAAACAACTGCTAATTATGTGACCGATGCGACCATCGGCAGTTATGCCAGCTGTATCTGGACTAAATTGAAAACAACTCCTGTTACCATCAGTCTTATGGGAACCTACGCGCAAAATGCTACTGATATGCTCATGCTGGGGGGATATGCTGTTTCGGAAATCACGGACACTGTTCGAGAACTGAAAACCTACACCAATCTGACTACGGCTGCGGCATTCATCGATATTATGACCAATGGAACCAAGTGGAAATTTGGCGTTTTAGGTGGATTCAGCAAAAACCTCGGAGCCGATGACATTATATCTGGCGGGGTTATTTATGGGCGAGGAAGCAACATTGATATGCTTTACCGTGTTTCGCCACGCGTTTCATGCACCGTTGATAAATTGACTTTTGGCGCCGAAATCGAATACACCGTTGCTGCTTACGGAACTACACAATCCAACGGAAAAGTTACCAATACAAATGATGTAGCCAACATCCGAGGATTACTCTGCGCTATTTATAAATTTTAATTTTTTTAATTATCAGTTCTGATATCAAAAAACCACCCCTCAAAGAATTTAAAGTCTTCGAGGGGTGGTTTTTTGCGGAGAAAAAACAGCTTATTCCCCTTATATTTGCGGAGAATAAGGTTTTCTTTTAGTGCGTTATTCAAAGCCATAAAGAAATAATGATCCTCACTCCACCACCTCCGGATAAAAGAAGCCCGAAAGCTTCTCGCCCAAAACCTGAATGCGGCGGGCTACCAGATCGGCCCATCGGTCGCGAGGCGGCTCTTCCCTGCTCCGGCGTTTTTTGTTCACTTCCTTAATGTCTTCAACTCGCTGCCAGTTGATAACAATTTCAGTTTTTAGCGTATTTCGCTCCTGATTTGCGGTTTTTCTATATGCACTATATACTTTCATGGCTGAATATTTTTGGTAAAGATATTATGCGTAAATGACTGAAAACAAATATATTAAGCATTTTAAGTGCTTAATAAATTAATTAATCAGCTTAATAAGTGCTTAAATTTATTTGCTTTTATAAAATAAAGTGCTTAATTTTGTGGTTAATCTACTTATGAAGTTTAGTTTTTCAGACGGTCCCTTGTCCTTAATTTTGGATCAGCTGTCAGGTCTTTATCCGACAGCAACGCGATTTATTGCGCTGGAAAACAGTGGATTATCCTCAACACAAGTTAGGTTCTACGACAGCGATCAGCAGGAATTAAGCGATGGCGGCATCCGGACTGATATACCCGATCTGGCAAAACTCTTTAGTGTCCGCAACAACCCCTTTGTCTGGCAGAACGAGAGCGACCTGCCATTCTCATGGGCTCAGGTCCGCCACAGCAACAATGTCGATATGTTTCGCGAACTTGAACGCAATGTTTTGGTGCTGCGGGTAAATAATCCCAGCTGGATGGGCTTTATCCTGATCTATTTCAGCAAGAATAAAAAGCATTTCGGATTTCTCGATTCTGAGTCGAGCTTCAGTCACGAAAATCGTGAAATCATTGGACAGACAGCCGGAAATGCCATTCAGCTTTGTCTGAAAAATGCAGCGCGCGACAGCCAGGTGCTCGACAGCATTCAGAAAAGCATGCAGGCGCTCACCGGCAACCGCAAAATGGAAGACCGTGGCAATCAGAATCAGGTGAAACTGCTTGAAAACATGATAGTTGAGATGGCCGTTGAATATCTGCATAATCTCAGCCGCGATCAAAAAATCAGTTTGACCCTGAGCCCAGACGCCCGCGAAAAGATACAGTCATTCCGTGGTAATCCGGCCAGCTTGCGCAGTATGCTAAATCAGGCCAGCGTTCTGGCCGTCAACCTGAGTCAGAGCGTTCCGGTCATTATTGAGTCATGGCACCTGATTTCAGGCGCAGCAGAAATAGAAGAAGACGTTGACCAACCGATATCGGTCATTCAGCACCGTCATATGAAAATATATCAATGGCTCGACCGGATTGAGGAAGCAGTGAAAATGGTTATTTCGGGACATGAAAATCCTACCGGCGTTTTGGTTGGAAAAGCCATGCAGCCCTCTGTTTCGGCACCAGCCATCAGCGACATGATGAATAAGCAAAAGCAAAAGATCATGGTTCTGCTGAATGAGTTCCCCGACCGCTGGCCGCAAACCCGCAATCACTTCAAGCCACTTCAAAACCTGCTGATCCGCAAGGATTTTGACGAGAGTAAGAGTGCATAGATTGATGTTCGTTTTGCAGCTTAATTGAAAAAATGACACTTTAATATGCAGTCATCCTGAGACAACCAGCGATGCGCGCCTCGCAACCTAAAATTTAATGGCACCCCTCGCTGTCATCCTGAGTGCCGCTCTCGTAGCTCTTTGCGAGATATCTGCTTGCGGTGTATCGAAGGAGGCAGCGAAAATCAACAAAAGAAAAAGTCTGGAGAATAGCATGAAATCCCAGCTCAGCGACAGAGAATAATATTCGACTTATTTTGTTGAATTTTAAAGTTTTATGGCTCAATAAAATCAAAAAGCTCCAGCTGTTTCGGATTGTGCTTTTCCTGTTTTACATAGCCTTTAAAGCCCGCCAGATTCACGTCAATCACCTTTCGCAAATAAAGGTTGGGCGTCATGCCTTTCGATGCACAGAATTGTGCAAATTTCTCGGCTTTCTGAGTCGAAATGCCAAGTTTGATGGAGCGGTATCTTTTTTTCTTACGTGCCAAAACCGAGGTATTTGTGGCAAAAGTAAAGAAATTTTTATAACCCTGTTTTTTTCACGTTACAATCGTGGAATTTATCGCGCTGAAGGCGTGACGTTACAATCGCTACATGGGTGACAATAAATAGGGTCGTTGTCATCGTTGCGAAATTGAGTAGCCGACCTTGTCACGTTTTACATGAAGGCCCAAAAATTCCTAAGTGCCTTCACGCCTTTGTGGCAAAATCACTACCCTCCATGGCGCGGATTTGTAATCCGTGACATGGATTTCTGAACGCAAAGTCACAAAATTTTCTTCGTGTCTTCGTGCCTTTGTGGCAATTTCAAAATCCACGCTTGATCTCTTTATTGAGCTCGCAAACTAAAATTAATCTGTTGTCATCGAAGATGAATGCGGATTCTCACGTTTCCGCCCATCATGTAGCGACAGTGACTGATGCTGGCGGGTTCGCGTGAATGAGACCCGCTGAGGTAGAAATGATATTAGCGAAAATTCGCGCCATTCGCGGAGAAGAAGTGTCTTCGTGCCTTTGTGGCAAAATCAAAATTTCTGTGGACAGATGTTTTCCCTTTTTAATTAAAGAATATACTATAAGCTTCATGATATATATCTAATCATTACATGTGACTGATTATTAATCAAAAGCATATTTATTTCAATATTTGTGCGGTTTTGTACAAATGCAATCTGTATCTTTGTCACGATTAAAAAATGAAAAATGGAGTTGACAAAGCAACAAATTGAAATTGTTCAGGCGGATGGGAACATCCGTATCAATGCAGTTGCCGGATCCGGAAAAACAACCACCATTATCGAGTATGCCCGCAGGATTCCAAAAAATAAGACAATTTTATATCTGGCTTTCAATAAATCGGTGCGGATTGAGGCTCAACGCCGGTTCGAGCAATGCGGGCTACAGAATGTACGCATCGAAACGGCTCACTCCCTCGCTTTCAGTCATGTGGTGCCAAGGTTCGGATACAAAGTCAAACCTGCGGGATATTCCATTTCGGATTTGGCCAATTTGCTTCGGATACGCAGTGTTGGTGATAATCTGAGTGAATTTGTCATTGCAAATCATGTTTCCAGACTGACTGCCTATTATTGCAACAGCGACAAAAAGTCTGTAGCCGAACTTGAATATCTTGATGTCATTACAGATAACAAAGCCAGGGAATTTGTAAAACATCATTACAAAATTATTGAATCGAAAACCGCACTGTTTCTGAGTTTGATGGATGAGGGCAAAATTGAAGTTACGCACGATTTTTATCTGAAGAAATTTCAGCTCATGCAGCCAAAGCTGAAATACGACTATATTTTGTTCGATGAAGGCCAGGATGCGTCCCAGGCTATGCTCGATGTGTTTCTCCGGCAGGATGCTGTGAAAGTGATTGTAGGCGACACTCACCAGCAAATCTATGGATGGCGCTTCGCGGTCAATTCGCTCGAACGGGTCGATTTCAAAAATTATTATTTATCGGATAGCTTTCGTTTTGGCAATGATATAGCGCATCTTGCCACTTCGGTGCTACAATGGAAGTCGCATCTTGTTACCTACAACCCTGTTGCAATGCGGGGGTCTGGGAAAGCAAATGCTGTCCGTTCAAGGGCTGTTCTGGCAAGAACCAATATGGGACTGCTGCTGAAAGCCATTGAAGTTTTGAGAGGTCCTGAAAAAATCAGCAGGATTTATTTTGAAGGAAATTTCAATAGCTACACGTACGCCGATGAAGGCACATCGCTCTACGATGTACTGAATTTGCATCTTGGGAAAAAGCATCTGGTGCGCGATCCGGTCATTGCCCGCATGTCCGGCATAGAGGAGCTTGAGGAATATATTGACAAAACAGAGGACAAACAGCTCTCGATGATGGTTGATATTGTCAAAAAATATGGCGACCAGATTCCCGTCATACTGCGCGAAATCAGAGAGAAACACGTTGCCGATCATCACCGGAATCAGGCTCAAATCATATTTTCAACGGTACACCGATGCAAAGGAATGGAATACGACAGCGTTGAACTGGTGGATGATTTTTATTCGGAAGAGACATTCGAAACCTGTACGATTCCAAAGAAAGAAGCTTACAGAATGGAACTGATGTTGTCGGAAATCAATTTGCTGTATGTTGCGATAACACGCGCCAAATGCGAACTACACATGCCGGAATCGCTGATGCCGGAAGGATTTCCGCCTTCAAAATACATTCATGTGCTTGCGAAGAAAAAGAAAACCGAATCCATTTCAGCTGAAGACTGGCGCAGGATGAAATATAGAAAATCATTGCCTGAAACCCAGGATGAGATACTTGCGATGGCCCGTTCCAGAAACAATAAACCCTCGGCAAATAAAACGTGGACCCGTGAACTGGATGACGAGCTTCTTGAGATGTTTCAGCATGGTTTGGATATTTCAAAAATCGCCGAACAAACCGGTCGCTCCAAATATGCCATCATGGCCCGAATACGATTGCTTGAAATGATTGATGATTAGCTCCCGATTTCAATTCTGAAATCTAAAATCAACAAAAGAACGACATAGGAACCCTGAACAAGGAGGTGAGAATTTTGAAGGATTGTCACTTCACCCTTACTTCTCTCTTCAAATATCCATGCTCTTCCTGATCCGTCAGAATGCACGAATTGTTCATGATTCAAAGTTCAGACAGCGCCCGTGAACTCATCAGCCGCAGCGGACTTGCTTCTTTTGATTTATCCGCATTTATAACACTTAGAATGCCCATAAAAAAAGGATCCCCGGCCTCCTGCCCGCTTTTCAGCGGACAGGCGCAAGGGGAAATCAGAATCGCTTGTGTATTGGAATAAACTATAGTATAGGTTGGTCTATAGGGTGACAATTTTAATTGCTACAAATATATAGCTGATAACTTATATACGCAAATACAATTTGCTGCAAATGTAATCATTTTGCAACCTGATTCTTGACAGAGTATTTTGACAAAATTAGTGAGGAAACCCGTGATTTTTTGTTCAGCAATCAGGTGAAACATCCCGACAAAATGAAGATTTTTTACTTTCGAAACAAACCCAATCGAATTTCTGCGCTACTCCTCCCCTTCTCTATGCTTCTTTTTCCGCGAATACAATTTCTTGCTCTTCACCACCCGCTCAATGGGCTTTGCGCCTGATTCGAGCATGGCTTCGCGGTTGAGCTTTTTTATTGTCTTAACGTAATCAAGAAGTAAGTTGGGCTTCTTCTTTTTGGTGCGTTTCTTTTTCATTCTTTTAATCTTTGATGGCAAAAATCACGATTCCATGTCTGCACCGATCGCTCCGAAAAAGGCTGTGGCTGACGATGGAATGAGATGTTTTGCCATTTGCTCCCGTTCAACCTGAGTGCGTCCGACGAAGGAGGACCTCTCTGCGTTGAACGGCCTTTCTACGCATTCCTTTCAATCAGCTCAACAAACCGTTTCGCCAACGCATCTGCATCAGCTTCGGTGCGGCTTTCGGTGTATATGCGTATGATGGGTTCGGTGTTCGATTTGCGCAGATGCGCCCACTCATGGCCGAACTCCAGCTTTAAGCCATCGACTTTGTTGATGTTTTTGCAAAGATCTTTTGCCTGCTCTTCAACCCGGAGCAGAATTGCATCCACATCAGTTCCGGGCTTAAGATCCACGCGGTTCTTCGACATAAAATACGCCGGGTATTCCGCTTTGAGTTGCGACAACGATTTTTTTCGTTCGGCCATCAGCGACAGAATCAAAGCAATGCCCACCAGCGCATCGCGTCCGTAGTGCAGTTCCGGATAAATCACGCCGCCGTTTCCTTCGCCGCCGATAACAGCTCCGACTTCTTTCATCTTATTCACCACATTCACTTCGCCAACGGCGGCTCCGGTATATTGTCCGCCACGGGCTTCGGTCACATCGCGCAATGCCTGTGTGGAACTCAGATTCGAAACGGTGTTGCCACTTTTGTGCGACAGAATATGATCGGCTGCTGCCACCAAAGTGTATTCTTCGCCAAACATTTTTCCATCGTCGCAAACAAGTGCAAGGCGGTCAACATCGGGATCAACGGAAATTCCCAGGTCGGCTTTCATTTCAATCACAGCATCCGACAACGCAGTCAGGTGGCCGGGAAGCGGCTCGGGATTGTGTGCGAATTTTCCGCTGCATTCGCCGAATAATACTTTGTACTTCACACCAAGTGCATCAAAAAGCATCGGTAAAATAATGCCGCCTGTTGAATTTATTACATCTGCCACTACTGTGAAACCCGCTTCAGCAATGGCTTTGCGGTTAACCACAGGCATATTCACTACTGCATCAACATGCTCCTGCAAATAGGTGTGATTGACTTTTTTTGTACCAAGTTCACTTTCCTTTGCCATCTCAAAGTCGCTGGTTTCAACCATTTCAAGCAATAAGCGTCCGGTCTCAGGCGAGATGAATTCTCCATTTTCGTTGAAGAATTTCAACGCGTTCCAGTTTGCAGGATTGTGACTCGCTGTGAGAATAATGCCGCCATCGGCCTTGGCAAAAATCACCGCCATTTCAATCGTCGGGGTGGTAGTATGTCCGGTTTTTATCACATCGATGCCGGCCGCACGCAAAGTCGATACCACCAGGCTTTCGAGCACTTCGCCCGACACACGGCCGTCGCGCCCCACCACAACATTGATTCGCTGCGACTTGCGATTGCGCTTCAGCCAGGTGGCATAGGCCAGACAATACTGAACAATCAGCAACGGATCAAGTCCTTCGCCCGGCTTTTCGCCCAGCGTGCCGCGAATTCCTGAAATACTTTTTATGATCGGCATATTTGAAGTTTATAAAGTTCTTAAAGTTGAAAGTTTATAAAGACACTTTGAAGTGATGAACGAAAATTCATCTAAAAACAAGAAACTCGTATTTTCAAATTTTCACACATCCAAATTTTCAAATTATCGAATTTTCAAATTTTCAAATCACCACACATTTCCACATCGACGTACTTGTCACGTTTTACGTGAGTCGCACATTCCCACATTATTTCACGTCTCTCATATTCCCACATTTCCATATCGACGTACTTGTCACGTTTTACGTGAGTCGCACATTTTCACATTATTATTTCGCTTTCCCCTGCCCCGCAACCTTATCCAATGCGGCTTTCAGCGTTTCCTCATCGGCCAGATATTTCGAAGAAATCACTTTCAGATCATCGTCGAGTGTGTACACAAGCGGGATTCCTGTTGGAATGTTGTATTTCAGAATGGCTTCGTCGCTCATGCCTTCGAGATATTTCACAACCGCGCGCAAACTGTTGCCATGCGCAGCAATGATGATGCGTTTGCCACTTTTAATAGCGGGTGCAATTTCATTTTCCCAAAGCGGAATCACGCGTTCAACCGTATCTTTCAGACATTCGCCACGCATGTAAATCAGATTGTCAACATCTTTGTATCGGGCTTCGTTCAGCAATGGTTTTACATCGGCTTCATCGTACAGCGGCGGACGCACATCGTAGGCTCGGCGCCACAACAGCACTTGTTCTTCGCCATATTTGGCAGCCATTTCCGATTTATTGAGCCCCTGCAATGTGCCATAATGTTTCTCGTTCAGGCGCCACGAGTTCTTCACTGGAAGCCACATGCGATCCATTTCTTCGAGGGCCAGCCACAGTGTTTTTATGGCGCGGCGTAGCACAGATGTATATGCAATATCGAATTCAAATCCGTTTTCTTTCAACGCTTTTCCGGCGGTGCGGGCTTCTGTAATTCCTTTTTCGCTCAGATTCACATCGGTCCAGCCCGTGAAACGGTTCTGACTGTTGTATTCACTTTCTCCGTGACGTAATAAAACTAAAGTCTTCATATCAATCGATTTAATTACAAAGGTAAAATATTTAAATCGTGCGGCAAAATATGCTGATTTCAGTGCGAAATCATTCATTTTTAACATCTTCGAAAAAATATTTGGTGATATTGACAGAAAATTATTACCTTTGCAGCGCATTGGAAGAAATAAACTGATTGTCATTGTTGTTATTAATAGTGCTGTAGTTTCGTCACTTTCAATGGAAATCGTACTATTATCAACAAAAACAAACAATGAACATTTACATTTCAAACCTGAGTTATCGTCTGAAAGACGAAGACTTAAAAGCAGTTTTCGAAGAGTATGGCGAAGTTTCTTCTGCCAAAATCATCATGGATCATTTAACCGGTCGTTCAAAAGGATTCGGTTTTGTGGAAATGCCTGACAATGATGCAGCAGCCAAAGCCATTAAAGAACTTCACGAAGCCACTTATGACGGCAAAGTGATCTCTGTTAACGAAGCTCGCCCACGCGAAGATCGTCCAAAAGGTAGTTTCGGTGGCGGTGGAAACCGTGGCGGTGGCTACAGTGGTGGTGGCAACAGTGGTGGTGGTGGAAACCGTGGCGGTAGCGGCGGTGGCCGCGGTGGATACAACTCCGACAGCAAACCAAAGCGCTGGTAATACCTGCCTTGTATAAAACATTAAGTCACAATCTGAAAAGGTTGTGACTTTTTTTTTACGCTTCCCGACATTCCACCGTCCGAAAGAAATGAGGACGTGGAACCGTCGGGAATGAAATCCGTGCTAATGTATTTCTCTGTCACGGATATCATATACGCGCCAGTGATAGGGCCAGTGAATGGGATTTCCGCACCTGTGAAGCAGCTGTGGGGTGAAACAGTTTTTTTATCTTTTTCATAAAAACATTGTTTTTTCTAACATATATTTTTTACATTTGAAACTTGAACCAACCTATGAGAATTATGAAAAAAATCTTTTTATTATTGATTGCTGGTGCATTCTTTTGCTCATCAGTATTTGCTCAATCTGTGGAAGTGCAGAATGTCCGCAAGCGTGAATTCCGTGGTGTATCCCCGATTAGAAATGTCGTGACAAACGAAGTAACCGGCTATTATACATTCTATGTGAATGAAAAGATCGGCGACGGTATGGTGAATTTTATAGTCGATATTTTTGATAAAGAACTTAAGCTGATTAAAGAAACACCTATCACCATTACCAAACGCAGTAATGTTGATGGTGCCGAATTTAACGGCAATGAATTTTTGTTTGTCTTCAACGATGTAATGAAAAAAACGCTCACTTATGTCACTATGGATACTCAGGGTGATATTATTAAAAAGCAATCCATTACCGAGGAAAAACGTTATGCTGCAACGGCAGATGTTTTTACAGCGCAGGATGGTTTCTTTATTGTAAAACCCATTAAGGAAAAGAAGTGGGGATATTCCATCGAAAAAATAGACCGTGACCTCAACTCACTTTGGGAAAAACGAATGACTGTTGAAAAAGGCATGGTGGGTGTTGAAGCCGTTAGTGCCTCGGCTGATCGGATTGTTGTGATCGAAGTGAGCAAGCCTACGCTGATGTCGACAAAAGCCACGGCTAAACTTGTATGCGTGTCGGATGAAACCGGCGAAGTAATTTACGAATACTCGCTCTACGACGGCACTTCGACTTGTATGCCATCGGCTTTCCTTATTGATAAAGACAATAATGTTATTACAGGTGGCATGTATTTCGATGGTGAGCGATGGGACGATGTTAACTCTGACGGAATTTTCTTTCTGAAGCTCGATGCCAATGGCGAAAAATTAGCGTATTCAACCGAAGACTGGGACGAAGGAATTTCGAAGTATATCAAAAACGCTTCGGCAAAATCTTTGACCATCAGCAGCAAACCTAAAGTTCTTTTTCATGAAATAGTGCAAACAGCCGATGGGCAGTATCGTTTGATTGGGGAAACATTCAAGAAAAACTATCAGATGGTTAGCATGAAGATCAAAGATGCAATTACCGGTCGGTTTATTGGCGATATCAGTAGTAATGACGAAAACAACAAACCCATCACATTCGAAATCCTTGATTTTATTTTGTTCAAATTCGATGGCGAAGCGAAAATGACCAATGTGTCTATCATTCAGAAAGAACATACAAAAATTTCATGCTACTATCCTTTCAATGGCTTAGGCGGAATGAGGCTTGCACAAGTTGTAAAAGACTACGGGTTTTTCAATTTCGCATTTGTAACAACCATGCCCGATGTTGCTGAACCATTGCTGGTCAGCGCCAACTTTGTTGATGAAAAAGCTTATATAGGCATCAACACCATTGACCTCGAAAACGACAGTAAGTTTACCAAAATTCCCATCACACGCCGTACCATCAAAGGTGGCAGCATTGGTGTGATGCCGGCTCTTTCAGGCAAACTTGCCATTTACATTTATTCAAAGAAAGACGAGAATATTCTCATCTACCTAGAAGATATAAAACTGTAATTCTGCGAGGGGCCTTTTGGCCCCTTTTTTTTATTCCCGAAATTTTCTAAACACATCCACAGATATTTCACCTTCAGAAAAAAATGTGGACATGGAATCGTCGGGGAAAATTAAATCTTTTAATACACCCAACGATTCCGGGTCTGCACCTCACCTATTTCTGTGTCTGGCCGACGCCAAAATGTTGGGTGCGGACTTCCCGACATTTTAGCGCCAGTGAAAGTTCTGCAAACTCACCAAAGCTTTCGTGACTGAATGACAGCGGGCTTAAAGTTTATTTCATCTTTAAGCATTAAGCTTTCAACCTTAAACTTACGCACCAGGCTTTGAGCACTGAGCGTTGTAACTCTTCAACGCTCACGATAGCAATCGTGACAGGTCGCTTCACGTGAAACAGCTTGCCACGTTTTACGTGGTGACACAGTCGCGACGCAGAGAGGTTGAAGAAGAAGCTGGTCATTATGCCCAAAGCCCCGAGCGTTGCTTACCCAATTTCATAAATTCTTTTCAGCTTCTCCGGATCAATAATTCTAACCGATTTTCCGCTCAACGAAATGATGCCATCCAGCTCAAAGCTGCTGAGTGTGCGGATTACGTTTTCTTCGCTGCATGAGGTGAGATGCGAAATCTCGCGTCGTGTCAGCGGAAAGATAAAGTCGTCTGAATTATAAAATTTCTCCCTAAACATGAGTAATACTGCTGCAATACGCCCCGGAACGCGCTTGCAGGCAAGTGCAAGTTGTTTGTCAAGCACTCTTTGATAAAACGATGACAGCATTTCAAATATCTGTACGCTGAACAACGAATTCTGCTTCATTCTGTCTCTGACAACATCAATGTCGATAAGGCAAGCACTGGTTTCTTCAATGGAAATGATCGAATATAAATTAACTGGAGAAGAAAATTGGAAACTTCCGCTCACCAGCGCCGGCGCCTTTATTATTGCCGGAATATGAACTTCCTTGTTAACGGGTGTGTGCTCCAGCTTTACCAATCCCGACGAAATATATAGCAGACTACTGATCTCACTTCCCTGACTAATGATGATTTCTCCCTTTTCAAAGGTCATCGTCCGGGTGCTTTCATTCAACTGCGAAAACTCCTCATTATTCAATAACTTACATACCTGATTCTTGAATGCACAGTTACTACAAGTGGCTTCTGCCTTAATCATATCTGCTATTATTTATGTGCAAAGATAATCATTTGAATCCATTCGTTTTGAATCAGCTGTGTGTATACACTTCCCGACATTCTACCGTCATTATTAAAGCAGTCACTTCTATTTCACCGATAAAAACAAAACCTCTTCTTTCTGGGAGTCAATCTGCTTTCCAGCACCCAAAGACTCAGCAATCACTTCGGCAATATCTTTCATCTTGCCATCGGCATGTTTAGACATGGTCTTTTTGCATAGTGGGCATGCGGTTACTATCACATCAGGATTGTTCGCTGATAATTGCTTTACGGCATCGGCAGCCATTAGTTCACGCTTATCATACGACACTTTCAAATTGGAAATACTACCACCACAGCACAATGCTTTTTCTTTTTCCTGATCGATGGAAACAACATTGCCGATCTGTTTCAAAACCATACGGGCATTATCGTATTCGCCGCATCCACGGCCAAGCTCACACGGATCGTGATAGACTATTGATAGGTCTTCTTTTCTCAGTTTTATGCGTTTGCTCTCAATGAGTATTTTTATTAATTCTGTATGATGAACCACATGCATTTTCAGATTGAAATCGTCCTTGAAAGTCTTGTAACAAATCGGACAGCTTGTGACCAAAATCATTGAATTTTTTGATCGGATCATCTGAGATGTCTTTTCCCGCAGATCAGCTGCAGCATCTGTCAATCCGGACTGCATCAATGGACGGCCGCAACAAATACTTCCATCTTTATCAACAAAATCAAAAGTGATTCCTGCCTCATTGAAAATAGAAATCATCGCTTGCGGAATAGATGGCGTCAGATGCGACATGCAACCAGCAAAATATACCACATTGGTCACTTCAGCCAGCTCGTCTTTTTTTATTTCCGGTAAATAATCATAGCGGAACGAAACAGTTTCATTAGCGAGCTTTCTAGTAATGGTGCGAATATTAGTCACATCAATTTTAACCGGACAATAAGTGTTGCAGCGACCACACATTAAACAGTTATAAGCCCGGTCTTCGAATGGCAAATTATACCGAATGCCCTGAATAAAATAAGCGGGCTGAACATTGCTGATTCCCGCAGCTGAACTGAGCTGGCACTTATCGATGCAAATTCCGCAACGACTGCATGCATTGATTTCGAAGCGCGTATAACCCTGAAGGTTATTGGCCGACTTAATGCCCAGATGTCGAAATGCAATCAGAAATATTTCCGTCAGAATATGCATGTAGCGCGAGAATGGCATGGCTACAAAGAATGCTGCAAGCATAATGGAATACACCCACCACATCGTATATTCTGCATTGATCACCTGCCCCGCCGACATGAATGAATTGAAAAAATTTCCAATCGGCTGCGTCATAAAACCACCGTTGCTGTAATGAGCCGCATTGAGTGATTCAGCAAACAATCTGGCAGGGAAAATCATCCACAAAGAATACAATGCAAACTGATCGGCAATCATCAGCTTTGTGGTTTTCTTCATTCCGAAAAGTCTCGAATAGAACCGCTTGATAATGGCGAAGGTAACGGAAAGTAAAACAACCAGCAATAGAAAATCCATCATGAAAACGAAGAATTTTCCGTATTCAATTCCATGTTTCACGGGTTCGAAAAAATTGAAGAAAATGGGATCCCAGGGCATGTTGAAAACATCTTTCTGCCCAAATTTTGATTCGATTGAGCCCATCACAATCAGCAAAAACCAGCCAGTAGCAAGGCTTGCATGCATATAGCCGAGCAGCGGATTTATTTTAAAAATTCTCCGGTGCAGCAATCCTTCCATGATGGCTTCTTTGAAAGCGCGGAGTGAGCGCACCGTAAAAATATTTCTGAACATCACACGTCGGTCACTGACGGGAATCGTCTCAAGCCATACAATGTATTTCCAGATGAGGATAACTCCCATCACAAGCAAGCCGAGGAAAAACGGCAGCACAAAAGGATCAAAGTTCATTTCCATCGAAGTGCTTTTTTAAATGATACAAAATATGACGTGTATTTACATTGCGCGGACACACCAGGGTGCATTTGCCACACAGCATGCATTTCGAAATTTCTTCTTTCACTTCTTTAATCAATCCCCGACGTAGTTCTACTGACAAACGCCGAAAACTGAATGATGTGAATTGGCCGGCAGTACAGGTTGCAGCACATGATCCGCAAAAAATACAGGTCTTCAGACTTGGCTCAAGCCCACATATTTTGCGATACAGCGAATCATCGGCCTTATCGAGATCGATCTGCGCTGATTTGTTTATTTTAAATCCGAATTCGGGCATTTGGATGTTGGTTATCGGTTAATAGTGAATGGTAAAATGAATTATGCAAAATGTTGAATTTCTCACATACTCAATGGTATCCACTTTCTTTTTTGTCTTTCGCCTTTTGTCTTTTATCTTTTTTCTGTTTTCCACTCATTCAGATATCCGGCAACCCTCAGTGCAGTACTTCGTGCATCCAAAATGCTGTTGGTGATGGTGCGCGGAGCTGTGCAGGTACCAGCCAGAAAAACGCCCGGGACATCAGACATGCCCGTTCCTGTATGTTCATCTTTGCCATGAAGAAAACGATTGGCGTTAAATGGAATTCCAAACAATTCACCCATTTTGGTTGTACCGGGCGAAGGAACAAACCCTACGAGAAGAACCAGAAGGTCAACCGACATTTTCAGCGGCAGTCCGCTCAGCGTATCTTCAACCTTCACAATCACGCTTCCATCCTGAGCTTCAGCAGCTTCCGACAAACGGCCGCGAATAAATTGTACCCCATGTTTTTCCTGAGCTTCTTTGTACAATTCCTCGAAATGCATTCCGAACATACGCAAATCCATGTAAAAACAGAAAACTTCTGTATCAGGAATTGCCTCATTGATTTCTATGGCCTGCTTCACGCCGGTGACACAACAAACTTTTGAGCAATAAATGTTGCCTACTTTTTCGTCGCGCGAACCAACGCAATGCACAATGCCCACCCGTTTCACCGGCTTGCCATCGGCCCGGACAATTTTTTTATGTTCTCTGAAAAGCTGCTCCAGATCTTTGCTTGTAATCACATTGTCATAAATGCCGTAGCCGTATTCTTCTTTTTTTGTAGCATCGAATGGCTCGAATCCAGTTGCAATCACAACGGCATCCGCATCAAGCTGTTCGCCTTTGCTGGTGCCGAGTTTCATTTGATTACCAACGCGTTCAACCTTATCAATTTCGGTGTTTAGGATGACATTCACGCTGGATAACTGATTCCCTTTCGAAAGAAAATCTTTCACTTCGCCACCCGGACGCATGCTTGGAAACAGCCGATCCCAGGAATTGAGCTTTCCGCCCACTGTATTTTCTTTTTCAATCAGACTCACTTCGAAACCAAAATTGGCCAGATATGTAGCGGACTCCATCCCTGCAGGGCCACCACCGATTACAACAACTTTTTTCGACATTCGGAATTTTTTTTCGATTAATATTTTTTCAAAATGAATATCAGCAGCAGATTTTTAAATTCATCGGATCTTCGGGCTTGCCGAGGTTTGCTCCATTCATTCCTTTGAATTTAGCATTTTTGTCATACTGATATCCCAGCTTGTCAAGTAATGGCTCAACAGAAACCTGATGCATCTGCAAACCAAGCTCCCACGGATCGTAGCCGAGAATGATTCCTGCAAGCTCCTCATAAGTCAATACAGGAATGCCCATGCCATTTTCACCATACGTTTTGCCTTCTGTTTCGGCAATAAAATACTGCCAGCGATCCAGAAACATGGGACAACCCGGACAGTTCGTCAAAATGAAATCGGGTTTATACGGCTCCATGCTTTCAAATTTCTTGTGCGAGTTGGCAACGGAATATCCACGATTGGCTTTAACGGCATATTGCCTGAATCCAAAGCCACAGCAGTGCCTGCGTTCGGGATAGTCAACCACTTCCCCGCCCCAGTCTTCGATCATGCCGGCAAGTACTTGCGGATATTCGGCACCACCGACTCCTTTGTGCGGAAACATTTTTGAATAATGACAGCCAATGTGTTCAACGCCACGCAACGGTTTGCCTGTATGAACATTTACAAGTGCGTGTTTTTTCTTTTCAAAGATTTCTTTTCTGAATTTGAAAATAATATCGCTGGTGTGCGCAAGATTTTCAGGTACTTCAAACGTGCGCCCTGTGGCCTTGTACAGATTTTCCCGAACACGCTCCAATATTTCGGGATGCGATTCCCAGGTCTCCAAAATCTCTGTGTAAACACCAAACGAAGTGATGCAGCTGGCTGCATAGTTTTTATACCCTTTCTCGGTCATCAGTGCAAACTGGCGCGCCACCACTGTCATGGTTGTTTCGAACGGCACTACATCGCAATGGTAGCCAATTCCGGTGCAGGTGGTATGGCAGGCCGAATCGTGCACATCTTTTCCCAGTTCCTGCTGAAGGATCCGCAGAAATGCTGTTTCAGAGCCAGGAAAAAAATTCTGACGAATGCAGCTTCGGGCGTACCAGAATTTATCGCCTGAAATTTCTTTTTGATATTCTTTCCAAATATGACGTTTGCCTTCTGCTTTCATTCGTTTTCTAGTTTATGGGAATTATAAGAATATATGTGTTTAAAATATTCGCAATCTTTGGTTTCATCGAACTGCAGTCCCATTTCTCCGGCTTTCATGCGCGAGAATTCTTCGATGGTTTCGTACCGCTTTGTTCCGCCGGTAACGTCGAAAATTCGTTTCAATTCATCCAGATCTTTCTGCGGAATTTTGCGCAACGCCCCTGCTGAATCTTTGCGATAACTGGCGCCTGTTTTATCCAACACTTCCGACGCGTTGTCGCGCACCCACTGCCATGTTGGACCTTGTTCGGGAAACATTTCCAGATTGATATGGTCAAACCACATGCAGTAACCGTTGTCAAGTATGCTCTCTCCAATCATGCGTTTTAGTGCCAGCACTTGTCTGCCTTTTTCAGACTCGACAAAATAACCAGTCTCTTCCGACAACACACGCAGAGCTATGATGATTAAACCTGGTGCATTACCGCGCGGGCAGCGTGTTTTACAGCTCATGCACTCACCGCATGCCCAGATAGTATCGCTTTTCAATAAATCCTCAATTGTTTGTTCATCGCGGCTGCCAACGGCTATGGCAATCTCCCGGGGATCGTACTTGTAGAACATGGCTGCCGGGCATATGGCGGTGCATGTTCCGCAATTAATGCAGGCACTCAGCCCTTCCTGCATATGTATATCGGCCATAAGACGTTCGTAGAGAGATCCGGAATTTTCCACCATACCTTTGTATATTAATTCAGTCGACAAAGTAATAAAAAATATTTAACCTGACAAAATCAAAGGTGCATGAGAATTTCCAGATCTTGTTATGATTTTTCGCAGCTTTTGGATGTTCGGTGTTTATTGTACGTCTAAAGTCAATTATCAGGGCCAACGCATTAAAACATGCAAAAAGCTCCCTGAAACGTAGTTTATTCGCTCATTAAATCACCTGTGCAAGGTGCTCATGAGCTCGCACCGCTGGTGCTCGGTTCACAGAGGAACACAGCGGTATCACGGAGTTTCACAGAGTGACGAAAAAGCAAAAGTCGATTGGAAAGGACACAACGTAGTTGTGTTAATCAATTACAGCAAAATGAATTCTGAAAGCGCGCTTTCAAATTAACTTTGCTGTAATTG